>DATNPI010000481.1:0-6123 GCA_036703325.1 Coleofasciculaceae cyanobacterium | reverse complement strand
ACCAAATCAGACCAACCTACCGATTCGATGTTTCCTGTCAGGGTTCTGTCCCCCAGGCAATGATTGCCTTTCTGGAGTCTACTGACTTTGAGGATGCCATCCGTAACGCGGTGTCAATTGGTGGTGATAGCGATACGATTGCCTGCATCACAGGCAGTATTGCTCATGCCTTCTATGGTGGCGTGCCAGAAGCGATCGCTCACCAAGCTAAGGCTTATCTCGACGAATTCATAAGTTCCGTAATAATGAAGTTTATGTCCAAGTACGGAATATCTTGAGGTGTAATTCATCGACTCTCGGACACTGATGAGGATTTTTCTGTACAAACATGAAGAGGCAGACCGGGAGTAAGACAAAAGCGACTGTCTGGGTGGTGGAGAATGGTCAAGTGCGATCGCGCTTAGACCAGTTGGCGACTGAGGAACCCTTGGAGATTCGTCTAGTCTCTCCCCAGCAGACAATCGCTGTTACCATGCGGACGCCTGGGGCGGATTTTGAACTGGCAGCAGGTTTCCTCTACGCTGAGGGAGTAGTAAGTAGCCGCAACGATATTGAGCGCATCAGCTACTGTGTAGACCCAAATGTGGATGGTGAGCAGCGCTACAACATTATAAATGTGGAACTCAAGGAGGGGCTGAGTGTGGATTTGCAGCCTCTGGAACGCCACTTTTTTACCACAAGCGCCTGTGGAGTCTGTGGAAAAGCGAGTCTTGATGCATTGCGCTTACGGGGATGTCCGGTTATTCCAGAGGGCCCAGAAGTGCCAGCCCAGATGATTTACAGCCTTCCGGAGCAGTTGCGAGCAGCTCAACGAGTCTTCTCAACTACTGGGGGGTTACATGCGGCAGCATTGTTTGATGCCCAAGGACAGCTGCTATCTATACAAGAAGATGTTGGGCGTCATAATGCACTCGATAAGCTAGTCGGTTCAGCTGTCCTCAGTGACCAGCTGCCATTAAATAATCATATTGTGATGGTGAGTGGACGCTCTAGCTTTGAGATTTTGCAGAAGTGTCTGGCAGCAGGAGTGCCAATTGTCTGTGCCGTTTCTGCTCCTAGCAGTCTGGCGGTGGAGCTAGCGAGGGAGTTTGGCATTACCCTGGTGGGATTCCTGCGGGGAGAACGATTCAATGTGTATTCAGGAAGAGAGCGTTTAGCGATCGCGCAAACTTCAAGATGATGGCTCAGGCGGGATTTGAACCTGCGACCTTGGGCTTATGAGTCCCCTGCTCTAACCACTGAGCTACTGAGCCAAGCTTTTTCACAGCGTCCCTAATTTAACATATCAACACTGACAATTACTATCCCCTGCTCGCACTTACTTTCTTTGCTAACAAGACTTACGCAATCGGCCCCTAGGGTATCTCCCTGCGATAACGGAGCCGATTGCGCGATCGCTAACGCTACCCTGAACAAGGTACTACGTACCACAGATGCTTTGCCTCATAGAGTATTTGTTATACAAATTCGCCCTTGGCAACCATTACCACCTTACCGCCCACAGACACTTCTATAGAGTCACCACTTTTTTGGGCTTTGAGCAACAACAAAGAAGGTCTACCAATTTCATACCCTTGCTCAACACGGACATCTACAGGTTCTTCCCCGAAGTAGGAATGCTCGACCAGATACCCAGCTAAACAACCATTAGCACTACCAGTGGCTGGGTCTTCTGGGATACCTAGGTACTCAGCAAATACACGGACACTAAGGTCATTCTCTGGAGCGTAGGTTTCCGGGCAAAATACCAGGATTTCTTTAGATTGAGTGTTTTCTACTAATTCAAAGTACTTGTCTCTATTGATTTGAATGCGCTTTAAAGAGTCGTGAGTTTTTAAGGGAACAATAATAAACGGAATGCCTGTGGAAACTTCTTGAATTGGGAAGCGAGAATCTATCTCATCTAGGTCTAGATTTAAAACGGGTACTAAAGCAGATGCCTCTAAGATTTGATGAAAAGTTGGTGGATTTTGACGCATCCATAAGACCTCATCTGCTTCACCCCTGTTTTGCCAGGTTACAGGAATTTGCCCAACTTTCAAATTTAAATTAACGGTTTCTGTCGGTTTGTTAATAATCGTCTTTTGAATGATGTAAGCCGTTCCCAGAGTGGGATGACCGGCAAAAGGCAATTCTTTTTTGGGGGTAAAAATCCGGACATCATAACCTCCATTTCGGAGGTTAGTCGAGGTGATAAAGGTAGTTTCTGAATAATTAATCTCCTTAGCAATTCGTTGCATCTGGTCGTCGGAAAGAGCAATGGACGCGATCGCACCATCCTTGGCTAACCCCTCGGTGAAGACAGCAAGCTGATTGCCAGTATATTTCTCGACTGCAAAGACATCAACAATATAAAAATTCAGTTTATTCATGGTTTTCTCAACTGCTGTGTCTTAACACAAGCACTATAGCTTAATAACAATTAAGCGTTTTTTGGCTCCTAAAACTTAGTCAACCTAAGACTATGTAGGAGCTAGGTGTTTAAGGGGATCGTCCTCTAGATGGATCTATTGATCCCCGATACCTGTATAGTGTATTACTGTTCATCAGACGTGCATTTTTTACCCCAAAATTCACTACTCATGCCATTTTTCGGACTTGTTTGGGTGACTTCCTGGGTCAGCTTTTTCCTGGCGTCCAGCCAGGATCTATTAAAAGTTCCTAATTACTTCAGTGGTGCTTTCCCCGCCAAAGTTTTCTCAGTGGTCGATAGCCCACTTGAAAGACCAACTCCTCTTTTTCCAGCAGGACTTTACTCAGAAATCTGGTCTACTAACTCTTTTGCTACAATTGTGCCTAACCTGGCATTTCAGCTCAGTGGAAGCAATTCCCCGTCTCGACCTCAATCAACCCAATCGATTAATCGTCCTCTCTCTCGCGTCGATGCAGTAGAAAACCCTTTCTGCCGTCCAGAGTCAAAACCAGCAAAAAACTCTGTACTAGTTGCACCGATACCTCACTCTTCATCGGGATTAAAGGTAGAAACATCTGCTCGTGATGTGTCAAAAGGGACATTCTCTCAGCAGCTTTTACAGGTAGTGCAAAATTTGTTGCCTCGGCGTCAGCGCGTTGAATCAGTTGAACAGTCAGTAGCTTCATCCACTAGGGTTGTTAGTACTCTCTCTGATGAGGAAGTTGGAGACAAACAAAATAGAGAGGTAGGACGTGCCAAGCGAGGCTTTGGGCGGTACTCACAACTGTTAATGAGTCGGGTTGTTGCGGCTTCGCCACCTATTCAACGCGAGCAGTTTCAAGTCTGGGTGAAGGGGCGCATAATCGCGCAATTCCCCAACCAGCAGCAAGCAGATCTGATGGCTCAACGCCTAAAGCAATTCTTCTCGAAGCCATCTGCCGTCGATTTAAATGCTTTGTCAGTTGAACCTGCGCTTTTTGATGGGTTACCAGGAGTGAAGATAGGCGATCGCCTTTTGTTCAAAGTTGACGACACCCTAGCGGCAGCTTTAAACCGTAATCCAGAATTGCTGGCCATTGAATGGGCTAACAATGTCCGCATTGCTTTGGGCAAAGTGCCTTTGAAGCTAGCAGAAGCACAGAAACAACTGTACAACTTGGTAGAAACACCCAAGAAATTTAACGGAAAGGCTTCCTGGTACGGGCCCATGTTTCATGGACGCCCGACAGCCACTGGAGAAACGTATAGTCAGCACGAACTCACAGCCGCTCATCCCTCCTTGCCGTTTGATACCTATGTGAAGGTGAGAAATCTGAAAAATGATAATTCTGTGATAGTCCGGATTAATGACCGGGGTCCCTATGTCGGCGGCAGAAGCCTGGACTTATCGCGGGAGGCAGCTCGTTGCATTAATGGTGAAAAGGCGGGCATCATGTCTATTGAAGCAGTCATCATGCGATCGCCTTCAACTCAACCTGACCGATATTTGAGCAAGAATTAAGAGTCTAGAGCTAAGTTAATCCAGCCTTTTTCTTTCAATTGGCAATCATACGCTCCCCTGAGTACGATGGGGGATGCTAAACCAGGGAACATCTGCCATTTAATTTATGCCCAACGCTCAGGTCATTGGACTGGGAAGATCCGGAATCGCTGCCGCACGCCTACTCAAGCAGCAAGGCTGGCAGGTAACACTGAGTGATTCCGCTAGCGCGGAAAGCTTCGCGTCACGCAATATGTCGGAAATATTGCGCCAAAAACAAGAGCTTGTCGATGAGGAAATTACTGTTAAACTCGGTTATTCCCTAGTTCTCGATGACGGGGACTTACCGCAGCTAATTGTTGTTAGTCCCGGTGTTCCCTGGGATATACCTGTATTAGTTGAAGCTAGAAATCAAGGCATTGATACCATTGGAGAAATTGAACTCGCTTGGCGTCATCTCCAATCATGTCCTTGGGTAGGTATCACTGGCACCAACGGCAAAACCACCACCACTGCCCTAATTGCGGCAATTTTCCAAACGGCTGGCTTCAATGCCCCCGCCTGCGGCAACATTGGCTATGCTGCCTGTGAACTAGCGTTGGAGTCAGGACTCAGGAGTCAAAACTCTTTAATCCAAAATCTAAAATCCAAAATCCAAAATTCCTTAGACTGGGTGATTGCGGAAATTAGTAGTTACCAAGTTGAATCCTCACGCGACCTTGCGCCCCAGATTGGTGTCTGGACGACATTTACACCCGACCACCTCAGCCGTCATAAGACGTTAGAGAACTACTACAACATCAAAGCAACTCTCCTGAGGCGATCGCATTTGCAAGTCTTCAACGGCGATGACCCTTACCTACACAATATGGGTGTCAATTACTGGCCTGATGCCTATTGGACAAGTGTAAAAGGTAGAGATGCGCTGTTGGGCGATCCACATCGGGGAATTTACATTGAAGATGGCTGGGTAGTTGTCCAGGATGAACCAATCGTACAAGTGGCATCTTTACGAATGGTGGGGGAACACAATCAGCAAAATCTCTTGATGGCTGTGGCAGCAGCGCGGTTGGCGGGAATTGAGAAAGAAGCAATCCAAGAAGCCATTGCCAATTTCCCCGGTGTCCCCCATCGCCTCGAACACATCATCACTCTTGGGGGAATTGACTTCATCAATGATAGTAAAGCCACTAACTACGACGCCGCACAAGTCGGGTTAGCTTCAGTTGCGACGCCTACCATCTTAATTGCTGGTGGTGAAGCAAAAGCAGGTGACGATACCCAATGGATTGAGACAATTCAAGCGAAAGCTGCTGCTGTCCTACTCATCGGTGATGCGGCACCTGCCTTTGGCGATCGCCTCAAGCAAGTGGGGTACGATCGTTATGAGATTGTTGAAACAATGGCGCGGGCTGTGCCTAGAGCAGCTGAACTAGCTCAAGAGCATGATGCCCGTGTTGTCTTGCTTTCACCGGCCTGTGCTAGCTTCGACCAGTATCAAAGCTTTGAGCATCGAGGCGATGATTTCCGCCAACTCTGCCAACAATTGCTGAATTAGATTTGCTTGGATTCAAAAGTCCCTCGCTACCGACGAAACCGAGGTCTATTCCAGTAAGGTCTGTTCCAGTAAGGTCTGTTCCAGTAAGGTCTGTTCCAATAAGGTCTGTGCCAGTAGCGATACCTATTTGGGACGTAGTAGGTATCACATAGTTCAGTGGTATAGTGTTGAACCTTGTCTCTTACCTCGTATTCCTGACCTGTGAAGGAGCGTTTATAGTAACCGTCTTCAAAACCACGGGCGAATTCACCTCCCGCTGTACGAGGTTTATAGGCCTCCCCTTTACTAGCGCTTCGGCGACCTTCACTATAACCATCGGCATAGGCATCTGGATGATCAGCAGGGTTTTGAATGATACGGGATTGGGTGACGGGAGAGCAAGCGGTATAGGTTGAGGCTAGTGCTTGCGCTGTGAAGACAAAAGATGCAGGTACAGCAGCAAGAATTAGTAGAGTGCCAGTAACTAATCTTTTCATTTCCCTGTCTCCTTATGTTGAAGGAAAACCTTATAACACTATCTTGGCTCTAGATGAACTGCTTGTGCTTGCCACCGCGTCTGATTGTGTCGTCCCACTCAGTAATCTTGCAAGGGTCGAGCTAATTGAACAGGACTTACGCAGCAGCCCTAGGGTAAGGTACTCTGCAATGCACCCTACCTTAGGGCTAGGAACT
>DATNPI010000465.1:0-3019 GCA_036703325.1 Coleofasciculaceae cyanobacterium | reverse complement strand
GTTGGAGAAAGCTGACTCTACTGCTTTATCTCACACACAAGTTAGACGTTACGTCAACGCATACGCAGACATTTGACCGCGATACTGAAATTGATTGATTGTTTCCAACGACCTCGTCAACACTAGCGGGGTCTTTTTTTTGCCATTCTCTTCAGAGTTAGAAGTTTTATAGACTCACATCTTGCACCAACCCTTTTACGCACCAGGGAATTAATTCCCTCTAAGTTTGGTAAGCTTGCTCAACTGGGGGGATAGCGCTTAAATAAATCATCTCCAGGAATCACCGTAGCCTGAAAGACATATCCTCGGTTGTTTTGGTATCGAGGGTCTTGTTTGCACAATGCCATGAATTTCTGGTGCCCATCCCGAGTACGCCCAACTAAGCATCCTGCACTCCAGGCACCGATATCGCTAGTATGAGAATCCCCGCCCCAGTGCTGATTTATGCCAAAGTAACCTGTATCCATGCGATCGCCAGTTCTAGTACCATCTTGGTTCAAGTCCCGGTAGACAGTGACTGTTCCGCCAGTCTGAATTAATGCTTCGTGTGGGTCAGCAGCTCCGTGGGTTCCTATCTGCCAAGACTTATACTGACCAAAAGCAATCCGAGCGGCTCCTCCGGCATTCATTGGATTCATGGTGTAATATCGCCCTGGCTCTGTGGTTGCCTCCCACGCCCCAACGATCTCAGGTTTGCCATTTTTGAACTCAATCAGGAAACGAGAGTCATTCCAAACGTTAAATGCATCATCGTTGAGTTGCCCGTCAGGATGCATTCCTTCAACGTAAATGATGTTCTTTTCGCCAACTCCCCGATCAATTGTGTATCCCTTTTCCTCGCAATAGGCGACAATTCGTTCGGCAAGGGTGCGGGGTCGAACAACTGGAGGTGGGGATACGGGAGCAATGTATTGCGTCTGTAAAGACTGGGAATTGATTCCATTGGCTAATCCCGGAACCTCAGTTCCTGGCACCCGACCTGCGCTAAACGCTCCTGGCGTTGCTACCACTGCGCTATCATCTCGCCACCGACGAGCGAACTCTGCGAGGAGGTTAGCAGGTAACTGCTGTTGAAGCCAAGCGATCGCAGAATCTTGGTGAGGCAGTTGCCGATAATACTTAAAGACATCCATCAGCTGAATTGCCTGCGTTTGAAGAGACGCCGTACTAACGGTAACCGACCCGGTTGTGTAATTTAGAGACGCATTAGCTCCTACAGATGTAGCGGGGGGCGTACTTACATTGGAAATAGTCTGAGTTTGTATCTGGAGTGCTGGCTGGGCATCAGCATCTATTATCCCTTTGTAAAGGAGATACCAGACAATAGCGGCCGCCCCTACCTGATCTGACTTGGCAAAAGGGTCAAACTGACCCTCTGCTACGAACTTCCCTTGATTTGCCCCAGAACCAAAGTGATTGGTTCCGTTCCATAGATATTCTGAGTTAAGTCCCTTGCTAGCGTAATCGAAACCATCCCACATCTCGAAACGCCAAAGCCACGCCGCCATTGACCGATCTTTTGCCTTGTCGTATTTCATCATGCATAGGCCATCTACCGCACTTTCAACAAATGTGTACACCATCCCATTGGCGGGTGGCGCTATCGGGCGACCTTGTGGAACACGGATAGTGCGGCCTGTGAGGGGGTCACCATTATGGAGGTGAGCTTCCCTAAAGTTTGCTTCCCGATAGTGGATGATGCCAACGAACCACCAAGGCACCGTCGTTTGGGCTTCGATCGCATTGTATTGCGAGGCCATATTCACTATGTATTCGGCAACCTTTGCAATTCGGTCTAGCCAGCTACTTCTAATTTTGCAACTGGCAAAGAGTTTCTCGTAGCGCGGTTTGAGAACACTAAGCCGGAAATCATTCATAGAGACTCCCTTCCCTCAAATGTTGCAAGCACTTTGGTTGTTTTGGAGCCAACAATCTCATCGGCGGAACCTTTGAGGAACCCTGCCGAGATTAGCGACTTGGATAATTTTGATAACCAGACCCTTATTTTCGTAATCTTCGTTATCTCAACGGAGGCGTCCAGCTTGGATGAACACACGCAGGTCTGACTCATAGGCACCCCAGATTTCGATTCATTGCAACGCTTAAGGGAAGAGTTCAACTAAGCCAATGTGCAGCCAAATTGACCGATGTTGAAAGGCTTCGTGCTAGCCCATTGACCTCTCTATTAGTGAGCTTAAACTCCTAAGATAGACTATTTGGGGTACTAATTGCTGAATACCTGAACGCTCTCTGAGTGAACGGTACGGCAGACGGTTCATCGCTTGCAGGCTCAAGGCTTGGCGGGGATTTTTGCCAAAGTGAGAAACGCTATAACTCCTGGCAGGCGATCGCATTTAATTTTAGGACAGTCGCTTGCCTATTTTTAAATAGGTTAATTTAGTTATATTTATTGATTTAATCAGAAATTATAGCGGTTATTTAAACAAAAAAAATCTCGTTTTTAGTTATTAACTGAAGGTGAGCCACAATACGAGCTTTTGTCTTCAGGAACACAGTGGAAGTTAATCAGGCTTCATGCTTTAGGCAGAGCGATATACAGCCTATAAGTATCTCTTAGAAAGAGGCAAGCCTAGTTCCAATGTTTTTAAATTTGACTAGCAAGGAACCTGCAAGAATTTACAACCCTTAAGAAAAACCACAACTATGAAGCCTTCTGATTTATCCAAAATTGTTTGGGCTGGTGCTTTCACTCTGAGTTTAGCCATTCTGCCCTTAGCTTTGTCTGCTTGTAACTCAGGCAGCACTGATGCTGGTAGCACGGGTTCAGATACTACCACTACTCCAGGCAGCACAACTGGTGGTACTAGTACTACCGGAGGCACAACGGGCGGCGCTACCACTACTCCAGGCAGCACGACAGGTAACACTGGTACTACCGGAGGCACGACAGGTAACACTGGTACTACCGGAGGCACGACAGGTAACACTGGTACTACCGGAGGCACGACAGGTAACACTGGTACTACCGGAGGCACGACAGGTAACACTGGTACTACCG
>DATNPI010000215.1:0-3658 GCA_036703325.1 Coleofasciculaceae cyanobacterium | reverse complement strand
ATTATCAAGGTTTCCAATAAGACCTGCATAGGCGGCGGAACGAAAGTAAGGCAATCCGTTAACAATGGCAAACCCAGAGACTGTTAAAAGGAACAAACGACTGAATCTCTTACTTTTCATTGGCTCGTGAAATCTTACTTTAGGTAGAGGATATATAATCAACGAATACCTTATTTCTAAACCCACTGTCGATAGGAAAAGTGAGTTATATTTGTAAAGGTTTGTAAATTCTTCATCTCCAAGCTTGTATGTGATTAGAGGTGAAAAAGGATGGCTAATCCATTGATTCACGACCTCGGCATGGTAGATACCGAATATGCAGCTCTAGTAGCTAAAGGCTACGAGCCTGTATTAGAACACCAGTTGATAGCACTTGGTGAAGAACCAGACCGGGCGCGAAAGCTTACTAGATTAGCTGGACTAGTACAAAACAAGCCACCTGAAACTGATGAGGAATGGAATGAGTTCATGGAAACTTGGGCTGAGGTAGCAACAGATGAGTGCCCTATCCGAACGGCTGTCCCCACATCTGCCAGTTCTCCTTATTAAATGGCGATCGCCACTTGTGTATCATCGCCAGCTCTAGCTGCTGTCGTGCTTTTCGCTCAACTGGAGCGTCACACCAAAAGGAAATGTTCACAGATGGGGACAGTCCATGTTGACGATGCAGGGCGATGTATTTGTCGATGTAGCGCTTGGCATCGTGAGTACCCTTCCATCTGTGATCGGAGTGGCATGATTCACCCGTGTAAAGCAGCAGTGGAGAGTGTGCCGTGTCGATAACAAAGTACAAACAGGCTTGACCTTTATCAAAGGTAGGTTTTCTCCAGAATGACATTGGTTTGAGTATCAACCCAAACGGGTCAATAGTTTTCGGGTCAACATATGCCGGAGCGATGCCCAAACCTGCTAGATCAAATAACGTCTCCTGTTTCGGAGGCTGGCTCTCCCTAGCTTGCTCCTGATAACCCACTTATCATCTAAGCTTCCAGCTCCGTAGTCGCTTGATTCCGGCTACTTTCGTAAACTTTTGTATATCTCGCGTAAAGCCTGCAATTTTCAATTGAGTAATAGATAGCGAGTAAATCTACAGAATTTGCTCTGAGGCGATTCGCAACATTCGAGTTAAATCCTGAGAAAATTTATGTGTTTAGGAAGCATTTGCTTGATTAGTCTGTTCCTCATCTTGGGAGCTATCTGTAAGCCCTATTTTTTCTGGAAAAGTACACAAGTATTGGCTTTAAGACGGCAATTGGGTGACAGGGGAACTGAGATTTTTTATTGCTGTATTGGTAGTTCACTTTTCCTTGTAGCTTGGGTTTACTATAGTTCGACTGAGGTTTGGGTACGGGCGGTTATACTCCTTATAGTAGTTATTGCCTTAGCTTTTTTAATTTATCTTTTCAATTCAACTTTAAAATCTAGGCGACTACAGCCACGGAGAAAACCAACCTCTATGAAGCTGGGGTTTATAGAGAAGTTTAAGAAAAGGCTTGAACAATGGAGATGTGCCCCTCTAAAGAGGGAATTGCTACGACGATTACAACCGGATACAGCCTCTAGATTAATTGCGTCAGCTAGGTTTAAAAACCCTGACAAACCAGAACACTGGTATTTGGAGAAAGTTCTCTATGATTTAAATCGGGGTCGCTGATGCCAAGCTGTATACAATGGCATCATCATTTTTCCGGAGGAAAAGGCGGCGAGAGCGTTTACTGGCTTGATATGCTCATTAAAGTACTTTTCCTATGCTTTGTGTTTTTCAATAGCGACATCCCCTCTCTATCTTGCGCTATCGAATCTTTGGGGAATGCGATCGCTTTCCTGAACCTGTTCCTTCACCTCGCGGCTCCCAGAGCGTGGGAGTAGGCTAACCTCTACTGACTGACCACTGGCTACCGACGGGGACAGCGGTCACTCACTCGCCAGCTGCCAGAGGGTGGCTCTTCCATTCCTGACAACCAAAACAAGCAATCGCACCTCCATCCTCCAAACTTAATAAAGACCAGAGGACTCTAACGACCGTATTAGAGCTGCAATAAATCTTTTGCCCCATAGGCTTGATAGTAACCCACATGATACAACCAACAATGTTGCAATCCCTATGTTAAGCAAGTTCAATTCTCTCTTCGATAACAAGTAAGGGATGACTACCATAAAAGTACCAAGTGCAGCTCCTCCAAGAAATCGGTAGACCACGTTAGCGGCAGAATCCTTTTTTAGATCAGTCTCTTCGGAAGCCATATAAGAGTTCTTTAACTCCTTAGCCACATACATTTCTACATCCTAACAAGGAGTGTTATAGCTACTAACTACCAAGTACTGACCCCAACGGGCGATCAGCTTCGAGTAAAGCCGAGGGCAATCGCTTCCGCGTCAGCTCCCTCGGTTAAAGTATTCTTTTAATTATTTTGATGCTGATGCTAATCCCCCATTCCTCCTTTTAGGATTTAACATGAACCATTTGACATCAAAAAACTCAAGTATGAAAGCGATGGTATTAAGCGACATCGCTAAGCTAGAGGTGCGTGAAGTACCGCGCCCTGGGGTGCAGCAATACGAGGTTTTGGTACGTGTGTCAGCAGTAGGATTGTGTGGCACGGACTTTCACATCTTTTCTGGGCAATCCAACTACAACATTAATCAGCGAGGAAAGGCTATTCCACTGGTAGAGCAGCCGCAGATTCTAGGTCACGAACTTGTTGGTATCGTTGAAGAAGTAGGGAGCCTAGTGAAAGATTTGCATATAGGCGATCGTGTGGTTATCGATCAGGGGTTGAACTGCCTTAGCCGACGGCGACAACCGAAGTGCGAATACTGTGCCAGTAGCGACTCCCATCAATGTCAGTTTTACGCAGAACATGGCATCACTGGTTTACCGGGAGGACTCGCGGAATATATAGCGGTTCCTGCTGTAAATGCCATACCCATTAATTCTGACTTGGAAACTATCGCCGCTGTCCTCACAGAACCCCTTGGTTGTATCAGCCATGCCTTAGATAGGGTGACACGCGAGCGCACCCGTTATGTAATTAATGCTGAAGACATCAATAAACGTGTGCGGTCAATTCTGATTTTTGGTGCTGGCCCAGCAGGGCTATTATTTATTCAATATCTGTACAAAGTCCTAAACTATGATGGCTTGATTCTAGTCAGCGAGCCGAATCAGCGAAAGCGGGAATTAGCCTCTCGCTTTGGTGCAGAGGTAATTGACCCCCAAGTAGTCGATTTAGCCGAAGTTGTTCAGGACAGAACTGGTGGACGGCGAGTAGAGTATTTAATTGATGCTTGCGGTGCTGGTTCCGTCTTCAGAGATATTCCTGCCTTAATCCGCAAACAGGCTACAGTTCTACTTTACGGGTTAGGTCATGCAGGTGTAGATTTGAGCGTATTGAATAACTTACAATTCATTGAACCAACGCTGGTTGCTGCCATTGGCGCGTCAGGAGGGTTCCGCAGCGACGGACGCCCATGTACCTACGATAGAGCACTTGGCTTGCTGACCGCCAAGCAGATCGAGGTAACTTCGTGGATTACCCATCGTTACCAGTCCCTGGAAGCTGTGCCTCAAGCTTTTACTAGCGATCACCTAGAACCCGACTATATAAAAGGTGTAGTGGTGCTATAGGGAGTCATTGGCTTGACGTATTGATTGATA
>DATNPI010000214.1:0-9159 GCA_036703325.1 Coleofasciculaceae cyanobacterium | reverse complement strand
CAGATTCGCGACGTTGTAATGTGGTTGTCATTGTTTTATGAGTGCGATTGACTTTTACAGTCGTAATAAGATGATGTATTCACAATAAAGGGAAAGTTGAAGTTTTGTAAAGCTTGTTAACAACAGCTTTCCTGATCGGACTTATAAGGCTGGCTGATAACAGAAGGGCCGTTGTCAGTCATTACAAGCCCTGGTGTGCTTTCGACCTTTAAAATCAGTGCGTTTAACAACCGCTGGAGCTGGGGTTTATCCTTAAACGATGCCCATTGAGCCTTAAACGCCGCAAGACGCTCTTGCAGTTGGGCCGCAGCCTTTTCCTCCTCAGTTAGTTCAGCGGGTGGTAAAGCGGCAGCTTTATCGGCCTCTTTGGCAAGCTTTGACTCCTCCGCTGCTTCAACAACCTCTTTGGCTTGTTTCAGTTTGGCGGAGACTTCATCAGTGTCACGGGTATCATCTTTGAAACAGGCGGGAAGGGACGGCTGACCTGCATCGGCAGTATGGACTGCAAGCGCACCATCTGCTGCTTTTTCTGCAAATTTGAGGAAGCTTTGCCACATCCAGCTGACTAATTCCGGCGCAGTCTGAGTCTTTTTAATAATTTCGGCTACGGCATGACCTTCGGCGTCGGCCGCCCAGTGACCGCCTTGGGGCTTGTAATGCGTATTGGCACGCCACCGAATGAAATCTGGGTAGGGTTTACCTACTGATATTTCCCACTCGTACTGTTCGCGCTCTTTCATACTGCGGCGGAATCTTGGTCTTAACCAGACGCTCAGCAACCTTGCCAGCCGCGTTATTAAGATTTGATTCAGCTTCATTGACAAAGGCGGCTGTTGGTGTTCCACTCCATTCTCTGATTCAAGGTCTTTCTCTTTGGCTTCAAAAAGAGAGGTTGTGCAGGAATCAGCTGAAGGAATCTGTGTATGGCGTTCATCAATGTCAGCCGGACTGTCAGGTGGGACGCTGGGAGATTCAGGTTCGACAAATGGGTTCGTTTCAAGGGTTTCATCTGCATCGTCGTCAAAAAGTTGGTTGAGTGCGGTAATGATGCGGTCGATCCTCAGCAAATATTGGTGGGTTCTATCCTGCCCATTTCGCCAGTTATCTGCCCTGAAGTTCTTGCGCTTGTGGAGGAATCCCAGTCGCTCTAGTAAGGCGATCGCTTCCCGAATCACATGAATGCTATGCTCTTCCAACAGCTCCTCGCGCAGGTCAGCTAGTGTGTGATAGACCCAACCTGTCTTGTAGATGGGGCGCTTCCAGTTTGTCCAGCGGGTAAACAGGTTGATTAATTTGGCACCGCAACAGACTACCCGCGTCTTAGTCCCGGATGCTAGATGTTCGATTAGCTCCTTATGCTTTCTGTAGAAGAAGCTGAGCTTGGCTTTTGGTGGCGGGTTGCGTGGCTCTAGGTCTTTCTGTAGTAATTGATCGAAGTACTGTTCTGCTGTTGTGCTCATGGTGATGCTGTCCTGGTAATGGGTGGAGACAGCGATCGCTTGATTGCTAACACAAGTCCTTTTTAACAACAGCTAGAGGAACTATCCACGACGTGCTATTGTTGTGGTGCGAACATTATTAATTTCGTACCACAAGTTGAGCCTGTTAGCTGTCGATGTGTGAGCGACTTCGCGGGTACACTGCACACAAGGCGCTACAAGCTTAATAAAGACCAATTGTTGCAACCAAGACGATTCTGTCTTGATTTGTTTTCCCTCCCCCTCGGAGGGTTATTTTTTAGGGGGGCGAATCTCCCAGTACGATTGCTAAAGTAATCCAATCTTACAGCCGTGGGAGACAAAGCCGATCATCCTATCACGGTGTAGAACAAATAGATTAGGAAACTGCTGGAAAGGATTGCTGATTTCTGATAATGAAGTGCGCTTCCTTACTGGAGTGAGAGCATACCAGCGGTCATCGGCTCGCGACATGGATTGTTTAGTGCCATCCGGGTTTGATGCCGAGCTTCTTTACCCAAAAGCGATCGCTTGATTGCGAACACAAGACCAGAAATCTCGCCGAGAAAGAATGCGTGTTGTGCCGGGGAAGACGCTTCTTGCCCGGACTCGCCTAGCTATGTGAAATTTCGGGTTTGCCCCAGTTGGCTGGAATGCTGACGTAGTGGTGGTTTTGGTGATTTTTTGACACCATAAATAGGCTCCTTTCATGGTTGTTACATGGGAGGGGTAGTCGTCCTGGGTAGGTGGTGCTAACACCTGACCGGGGCGCGTTGTTTAATTGTTGGGATGATTTTACATCAATTGGGGGAAAAGGGAGCGATCGATTGTTTGAGGGAGGGGGGTTGGCTGGCTCTCTGTCGAATGCTATTCACGCCCCTTTCACGCTTGGCTTTGTCAAACTGTAACCACAGAGCTATCACACAATTCTGAGGAGTATATTGATGCCAGAACAAAAATCTGTATTTGATCATTCTGCTCAATATCACAGTAACGGAGCCGATGTATTGGTTTACAAGGCGCTTGTCCCAATCCCCTGTTATCGTTGCAACCAAAATATTATGCCTGGTGATTTGTTCAGGCGAAGCGCCAGTAAAAATGGCAAAACCGTTGGCCTTCGATATGTTTTCTGTCGGCAGTGTGAGCCTTTTGAAAAGAGACCAGAGTTTTTGACTCAAAAACAGTCAAGGCTAAACGAGAGTGCGATACAAGAACAGCTTCTTCTACAAAATGAAGACCAAGGCGACATTTCTTGGAAGAAATTAGCGGGATATGAATTAGTACAAATCAATTTAGATGAGTATGGTAATGCTTCTTTCACCGATCAGATGGGGTTGCCACTGCACCGAGGTAATGTAGCTTGGATAATACATGTAGCTAAGCGGTATTTAGAGCTTTATACCGACGAAGAGATAGAGAGTGAATGGCATGCGCAGGATGGACGAACTAGAAAATCCTCTTATCGCCTTTCAACCCAAAAAGAAGAACTATACACCTGGCTACATTTACCTAATCTCAGGTGGTGGTTTTCACAAAATTGGTAAAAGCACTAATCTCCAAACCCGCCACAAACTTTCTTGGAGCAAAGCTTCCTTTCAAAACATCCATTGTTCACGCCATCAAAACATCCGACATAGATGGTTTGGAATCCTATTGGCATAGTCGCGAGTGCTGATAAGCGTGGGAACGGCGAGTGGTTTACTCTTTCTGCGGAAGATATAGAAGAGTTCAAGGCACAGGATGAGATGGAGGTGCCAAGGTGAAAGACATATCTTTTGGCAATTGAAAGAATGGTGAGAGGATTCTCCTTGAACATCCCAATCCTGACCCAATCCGAGCGCTCCGGTAGACTCTCTCCCAACTCAATAGAGCAGTGGTTGAGAAATACAACTGGGTCTGCCTCTTGCCTCAGGTTGAGGAAAGTTCCTCTAACCGAAACTCATCGACCGCTACAACCTCCCAGACGCGCAAGCGCGCTAGCTCTTTCAGAGCCGCTCCGAAGAGAGCAGCAGCGCTTCGCTATCGGCAATACCTAAGCGCTTCCTTGCATCGCTCTACAAGACCTTTTCAATCACCTTTATTTATCGATTACAAAAAAAATAACGTTTGTTTGGATTAAGCCAGCTCCCTATAGTGAAGTTAATCCTTCCATAGACCAATCCGATGAGGTGTATCGCATGAAACGGTTTTTTGTACTAGTAGTCGCAGTCGTTGTGGTTTTATTCGGGTTGGCAACGGCTCCTGCTTATGCTTTTAATCAAGCAGATTTGACCAAGTTGCAGTCAACCAACCAATGCAAAGATTGCGACCTATCTGAAGCCGCCCTGAAGAGAGCCAACCTGATGGGAGCCGACCTGGAGAGAGCCAACCTGAAGGGAGCAGACCTAACGGGAGCCAACCTGGGGGGAGCCGACCTGGAGAAAGCCAACTTGGGGACAGCCAACCTATCAGAAGCCAATTTGTCGGGAGCCGAGCTAGAGAAAGCCAACCTGATGGGAGCCAACCTGACTAATACCAACCTGATGGGAGCCAGCCTGGAGAAAGCTACTATGCCGGACGGCTCGAAACACGCTTGAGCATGATAACTAGTTCTCCAAAACTTTTATGGGAACTCTTGCATGTAATTGCATATAGTCACCCTATTGTTATCTAGTCCTCTAAAGAGGACTTTATTTATTAGCCAGGGAATGAATTACCTGGGGTTGTTGCTATCAAGAAAGTATATTTATTGGCTCGACCTGAGTGAGAAAAACACCCGCTTTCTTTTGGAACTCAAAGCTCTTTGAACGCTTGACAAAATCCCGAATTTGTAAGTCATAAATCAGATTTTTTTGAGATTACGAGTTCATTACTTATAGCTTGAAAATTATAAAAAAACGCCCCTACAAACAATGGCGCAATAGCTGAGATCTAAACCAATACAAAGGATTTTTAGGGGTCGGGTTCATACGTTGGTAATTTCCGAATCAACGCTCTAACCACCTGGGTTTGGTTCTTGCCGCGTTTTTCAGCGTAGGCTAATAAAGCCTGAAACTCTTTCTCTGTAACCCTGACACTCAGAATTCGCTTCTTTTGACTTAGCTGTTTTTTCAGTTCTTCCGGTGAAGGAGCCACAAAATTTGCTGAATTTATCGTCCAATTCCACCCCTCACGCCGGACATTGAACCTCCAAAACTGTCCGACAGCCTCGCTTGGCAAACTTCCCAAAAGAGTCAGAGTAAATGTTAGCTCCTCCCCTTCTGGTAGGAATTCATTTCGTTTAATCAGTACTGTTACTTCTTGGTCTTTAACACTTTCCACCTGTCCGACGATGCGGAACTTATTCACTCCCTTCCGCTTCAAGTCTTGAGCCGTCTGTGCTTCAGTCTTCACCCTGACCAGCATGACCCAAGGCGGATTAATCCGTGGGTAGCACTTCCAAACTTGAGCAACTTTCAGTAAGTCGCGATTCGCTTTGAGTTTCGTTGCTAGCTCATTAGTTAGTTGGGCGGGAATTTTCAGCCCATCATCTGTTAGTAAAGTACCCTGGAGGAAGTTTTTTGAACTAGGTCGATAGATCCCACAGATTTTTCCTCTAGCACTATAAGTTATGGGGTCATCATGTGGTTTTGTTTTTTCCATATCTGGCAGGGACTTGGTACAGTCAAGCAGTGTACAAGAACAGCACGGTGGGATGAGCCGCTATAGTTCCATTTCGGATGGACAAGCATGGACATAGCTGCTGTCCTCGTACTTTGGCTTGAAGCAACGACCGTGAAGAACGCAATTATGTGCGGCACACGGGCGTTATCCGCCTGGGATTGACTACCAACAACCCCCTATCCCTCAGTACAATTGACTTGAGACAATCAAATTCCATTGGGACTACTTTTCGCCCGATATTGAATGCTGCATTCACATCGGCGTGAATCAAGGTTCCATCCTTGGATTTGTACCAAGCCCTCTTGATGCGTTTACCGCTGAAAGAGGGCTTTTGGTTTTTTGGTACTTGAGAATAAATTGGGATATTGTCCCAATCGAGCATACTAGATTTAGAAGTGTAGGACTCTTCAGCCACAATGGCTTGAATGCCGACTTCTTCCAGTTTGTAAGTTAATTGTTCAATAAACTTGTTGTAGGGAATCTGGACAAAGTTTTGGTTGTTTCTTCGCCCAAGTTTAATACCTTGCTTCCAATGGTCGTTTTTACCAATTGCTACTTTAGTTACACATCTAAGTTGTAATTCTTTAACAATCACCGAGGTAGCATTATGCATGTAGTTCGACACATAGTTATTTCGACGTTGAGTTATATTTTCAATTCGCCGAGATGTGTGTTGACATGACGGTAGCAAAGAAAAAGCTTTGGCTTTCTGCTTATTCCACCACTGATTAGCAGCTTTTAGGGGCTTGCCATTAATAATCAGTGGCTTCAAGCGAACGTCACTAAATACAATCGTGGCTAAATTATCCAATCCCAAATCAATGGCAGCGGCATTTGACTCTGAGGGGGTAGAAACCTCATCAACTCTAGTTTCATAAACGACCTCAATAACATAATGACCAAAGCGAGGAACTAGACGAATTTCTAGTAAATTGTGGGGAGTGATTCCTTCTTTAACTGGAACCTTAATCTGGGTCATTGAAGGGCTTATGACGCGTTGTGATTTAAGCAACTTTTTCGAGTAAGCTTGGTTGTTGTATTTCACCAAGTTTCGCCCCGTCTCAGTATCTTTATATCCTGGTATTTTGGGACAACCTGTAAACTTGCTGCTACTTTCTCGGTAAGCAGACATAGCTTTGAAGTAACTCTCCCAAGCGTCAGATACTTGCTTGGTGACAAGCTGAGAAACCTTTGCAGGCATTGCTTTGTAGAGAGGGTTATCTCTAAACATCGCATCTAGTTTTGCCCAGCTTGGAACCCCGTGTCCGTAGAAGAAACTTTGCCGACTTGTATAAACACAGGCATTGTAGAGGTTCTTTGATGCCAAGCATAAGGCGTCAACTTTTTGGTAAAACTGGTGCGCTTTATTAATAATGTGTCGTTCAACTCGAACAACTGTCATTTTCTTCATCACCTCCATTTTTACTCAATTCCGCTATAATTTTTTCGGTCTGCCTTTTGGCTCGTCTTTGACCATATAGCCGAGCCGAAAATGAAGTGATGATGGCAATCAAGTCTTGCATTAATTCATCTCTTCCGTTATCGGCTAGGTTGACAATTTCTAATTTGATCCCTAATCGCGATAGAAGTACATCTAAATAATGAGTGCCAAATCTGGCTAATCTGTCTTTATGTTCAACGATTAATATGTTGTATCCTTCAGACTGAAGAAGTGTATCAAGCTTTTTTCTGTTGTCGTTCAACCCACTGCCGACTTCTTTGATTACCTTGACGATTGTGTAACCTTTTGCTGTTGCATACTGAACCAATCGTTCAGCTTGTGAATCAAGATTGTTTTTGTTCTCTGACGAAGAAACTCTGGCATAGATAGCCGCACGAAAACCCTCAACTTCATGAGTAGAAGTTGAGGGTTCATAATCGACAATCACCAATCCCGATTCGACTTGACGAGCTGGGTGAGGGAGTTTTCCGGTTTTCCACCAGCGCCATGCTGTTTTATAGCTGACGCCCAAGTGTTTGGCGTAGTCAGGCAGCTTCATAAATACCTCCTGACTACAGACTACCATTAATGTCTATTCTTGGGCATTAATTCCGTGAAACTTCGTTATATCAAGTCCGGTGGCATCGTTCGTGTATAGTGGGAAATGCGATCGCAAGCTGTCAAGGGACAGTTCTCGGCCACCAGTGAAAGCAGGTCAGACCACGAATCAAGTCATGCTGCTTCAGCAAGGCTCGACAGCGCTCAAATAAGGCTTGTTCCAAGTCGTCGAGAGTTTCAAACAACTCATTGATAATTGGTTCATTGGTCAAAGGCCATAGGCGCTCAGCCGGTTGTAGTTCTGGAGAGTGAGAAGGCAGCAACATTAGATGAATGCATAAGAGGAACTTCCACCAGCTCACTGGTATGCCAACCGGCTTGGTCGATTGCCAAAACAATACGCTTGTATTTGCCCACTCCAAAATGCTGGGCAAAATCTGCCAACACTCGATTAAACAGCTTGATATTGACTTTGGGCAAAATCCACCAGTATGTCTCTCCTGATTCCGGATGGACGAAGCCATAGAGCCATAACCACTGAAAACGCCAGTGAACTCTAGCAACAGGTTGAAAACCATGACTCTATCCAAACTCGTCGCATTACTGGCTTGAGTCCGACACGATGTTCATCCATTGCCCACAGTTCTACTTCGGCTTCTGGATACTCGGATTGTACTCGCTTGACTTCCTGGGCAATTTTTTTTTCCACTCTTGCTGCTCAATCGGGTCAGCTTCCTCATGATGTGGCCGGGGAACTCGTAGTCGGAAAGTCATTTGTCGCAAATACTCCCATCCTCGTTGTCGAGGAACAGGGCGAGCGATTAACTGGGCTATCCAATCAGCTACTTTGCGACCATTCCACAGTCCACCATCTGGAGGTGGTGACTGGAGAACCTGCCATAGTTGCGCTTGCTGTACATCCGACAACATCGGCTCACCCCCCGGATGTTGGTGGCGACGGTCTAACAACCCATTCGGACCTTGTTGATTGTAACGACGAGCGATTTGGCGAATCCCATCTAAGCAGTAGCCGGTTACTGTCGCCACTTGTGATGTGAGAAATCCTCGTGACAACAGCCAAACAATTTGGTAGCGAGTGCGTTCTATCGGGTCAGAGGCTTGGCGATACCGAGTTTCTAGTTCTTCTACACTTAGATGCGGTTGGATAGTGAGGTGCTTGGGCATGGTCGCGATCGCACTTCTACTGAAAGCATTTTCTACTATACACGAACGATGCCACCGGACTTGATATTATACCAATTCTCTGTGTAATTGCATGGAATATAAGCTTTTAGGGCACGACATTGTCGTGCCCCTACCATGCAAAGATAAAGTGCCAGAGGCGATTGCCCGAAGGGCACCGCTTGAAGAGAGCGCGAGCGCGCTCTCTTCGGAAAGCCGAGCTTTTCAAGTAGCGATCAAGGGACGTAGCGAAAGCGCACTGCTTCCTTTAAAAGCGATTGCGCTCTCTTCGCACTGCCTTCTTGCAATCGCTAACTAGAAGAAGCCATCTACGACGTGGCTCTAGCAAAACAAAAGCCTCCTTCCTGTGTAAGGAAAGAGGCTTTGTTGTTGAAGAATTGCCCTGGCACCGAGCTATTTTCCCGTGGGGTCTCCCCCAAAGTATCTTTGCCGCTGCAACGTTTCACAATCCGAGTTCGGGATGGAGTCGGTGTGGTTCCATCGCGCCAAAAGCACCAGGAAAGCTTTTTTCAGGCAAAAGTTAAAAGTTAAAAATCAAAAGAAACAATTTTTACTTTTTACTTTTTACTTTTTAAGAACCATCAAGACTGCATAGCAACGCTTTATAGTTTTTGAGGTCAAGCCCTCGGTCGGTTAGCACGCCTCGGCTGCATCCATTACTGAACTTCCACCTAGCGCCTATTAACAGGTGTTCTACCTGTGACCTTACTGGATTATTCCATGAGAGCACTCATCTTGAGGTGGGCTTCCCACTTAGATGCTTTCAGCGGTTATCCGCTCCGCACTTGGCTACCCAGCGTTTACCGTTGGCACGATAACTGGTACACCAGCGGTGCGTCCCTCCCGGTCCTCTCGTAC
>DATNPI010000448.1:0-12888 GCA_036703325.1 Coleofasciculaceae cyanobacterium | reverse complement strand
AAAGCCACAAGGCTCAAACAATCTCAAGGCAAAGGTATCGTAGCTTACAATATATCGGACGTTCGATATAGAGTAACCCTGACCATGCCGAAGATTGTTGACCACGACCAGTACCGCAAAGAACTCCTCATGAAGTGCTTCGATCTGTTTGCTGAGAAAGGCTATGCCTCAATCACCATGCGGGAGATTGCCAAAGGGCTTGGAGTTTCTACAGGGACGCTCTACCACTACTTTCCGAGCAAAAAAGACTTGTTTTGGCAGTTGATAGAGGAGCAGACCCGACAGGACAATCAGGCGATAATGACTGAAGCCGGAAGCGCTCAAACACTGGAAGAACGGATTGAAGCCATATTTGGCTTTCATGCCAAACATGAGGACTACTTCCACAAACAAATTTTGCTGGGTGTTGATTTCTATCAGCAGCAAGACCGTGAAGAGGTGATTAATAACGAGACGCTCAAACAGATGTGTGAGGAGAGCAGACACTTTACTGCTGAACTCTTGGGTCTCAAAGACCCCGCACTCGTTAACTTTGGTATTTGTCTGCTTATGGGTCTACTTTTGTTACGGCTATTTGAAGGTGAAGTCGTACCCTTCGAGGAGCAAGCTGAACTGCTGGGGAAAATGCTGACTTTGTACTTGGAACAATAACAGATAAAGGAGAAAGCATGAGTTCGCGGATATTGTCAAAGCCTTCAAGCCGATGGATCATTGGACTGATTGTTGCCGCCACCGCCATCTCCGCAAGCCTAGCGTTTTATGGCGTCTCCCGGTTTTGGCAGGCAGGAAAAAGCGACTCACCTCAGCCTTCAGAAACGATTCCTAAAGTCATGAAAGTGACAGCTTTAGGGCGATTGGAGCCTGTCGGAGAAGTGATTAGCTTGTCTGCTCCGGTTAGCTTGGATGGCGATCGCATTGGCCAACTCCTAGTGCAACAGGGAGATAGAGTGCAGAAGGGACAGGTCATTGCAATTCTGGATAGTCGCGATCGCTTACAATCTGCCCTAGAACAAGCCAAAGAGCAGGTTAGAGTTGCCCAGTCGAAGTTAGCACAGGTTAAAGCTGGGGCAAAAACTGGAGAGATTGCGGCTCAGGAAGCGACCATAACCCGATTGCAGGCGGAGTTACAGGGAGAAATTGCCACGCAAAATGCCGCAATCGCCCGCGTCCAAGCCCAGGTAGAGAATGCTCGCGCCGAGTACAACCGCTTCCAAATGTTGTACCAGCAAGGTGCGGAGTCTGCATCCAATCGTGACACTAAGCGCCTAACCCTAGAAACGGCTCAAGCTCAACTCAATCAAGAAACAGCAGCACAAAGGCGGACGGTAGAGACATTGCAGGCGCAACTCAAGGAAGCCAGAGCCACATTAAGCCGGATTGCTGAAGTCCGTCCGGTGGATGTGCAAGCCGCTCAAACGGAAGTGGATAGCGCAGTTGCAGCAGTTAAACGCGCTCAAACCGACCTCAATTTGGCTGAAGTGAAAGCACCTTTTGCGGGTCAAATTTTGAAGATTCACACCCGACAGGGAGAAAAGATCGGTGACTCTGGAATTGCCGAGTTGGGACAAACTGACCAGATGGTTGCGATCGCAGAAGTCTATCAAACTGACATAGGCAAAGTTAAGCCCGGACAAAAAGCCGTAATTACCAGCCAAGCGTTTCCAGGAGAATTACAGGGAAGCGTTAGCGAAATTGGATTACAAATCAGTCGGCAAAACGTCTTTAGCAATCAGCCAGGGGAAAACCTAGATCGCAGAGTAGTAGAGGTGAAAATGACCCTGAAACCTGAGGATAGTAAGCGAGTTGCTGCTCTTACCAACTTGCAGGTACAAGTCGCCATTCACCTAAATGAGTAGCAATTATTGTGACTTAAAAAATAACGAATGTTCGGTATAGAACAATTGGGGGTTTAGTCATGCTTCGCAAAACACCTCTAGCTTGGTTCCAGGTATCGAGAGAAAAAATGCGCCTTGCTGTAGCGCTGGCGGGGATTGCCTTTGCTGATATGCTCATGTTCATTCAACTGGGCTTCTTAGATGCGCTGTTGGACGGTGCGACGAAAGCACACCAGAACCTACAGGCGGATTTGGTTCTAATCAATCCTCAATTTCAAACGCTGTTTTACGTGAAAAGCTTCCCCAGAGAGCGGCTTTACCAAACGTTGAGTGATGAAGGGGTTGAGTCTGTCCGGGAGTTGTATATCAACACGGCACAGTGGCGCAGTCCCGAAACCCGTCTCAGTCGCGGCATCTTAGTCTGGGGCATTGACCCAGCAAAACCCGCCTTTAATTTCCCAGAAGTCAATCAAAATCTGAATCAGCTTAAACTCTTGAATCAGGCTCTATTTGACCGAGCTTCTCGACCAGAGTATGGCCCGGTTCCGGAACTTCTCAAAAAAGCAGAAACTGTTGAAGCTCAGGTGAATGGACAGACCATTCAAGTGAGTGGTTTGTTTACCCTTGGTGCTTCATTTGGTGCAGATGGCAATATCATCACCAGTGATTCAACCTTTCTCAAACTGTTTCCAGACCAGCAGGCTAATCAAATCGCGGTGGGTCTGATTAACCTCAAACCAGGTGCTGATGTTCAGAACGTGCGGTTGCGCCTGATTGCTAGCTTACCGAAGGATATTAAAGTTGTCACTCCTGAAGAATTTGCCCAAATCGAAAAAGCTTATTGGGAAAGTGGCGGTATTGGCTTCATTTTTGGTCTGGGAGTGGCTGTGGGTTTCATTGTGGGCGTAGTTATTGTCTATCAAATTCTCTATTCTGATGTTTCCGATCACCTGCCTGAATACGCCACATTGAAAGCGATGGGGTATAGCGATCGCTATTTGCTCGGAGTTTTGATGCAAGAAGCGTTGCTCTTAGCCGTGTTAGGTTATCTACCCGGTTTTGCCTTGGCGATGGGACTGTATCAATTAGCCTATGCGGCTACCCTTTTACCGATTGCAATGAAGCTTGAACGAGCAGTATTAGTACTGGTGCTGACAATCGTAATGTGTTCAGTTTCTGGGGCAATTTCAATGCGTAAGTTACGGTCAGCAGACCCCGCTGATGTTTTCTAATTGGTTATTAATCATTTCCCAACTTAAACAAAATGATGTCCGCTGAACCTGTAATCTCTGTTTGCAATCTCAATCATTACTTTGGTCAAGGAGCCTTACGAAAGCAAGCTTTATTTGACATCAACCTGGATGTCTTCCAGGGCGAAATCGTGATTATGACAGGCCCTTCTGGGTCAGGTAAAACAACTTTATTGACTATGATGGGCGGGTTACGTTCTGCTCAAGAAGGTAGTCTGAAAATTCTCGGACAGGAAATGCGTGGAGCTAGTAAATATCAGTTAACACGAGTGCGGCGGCAGATTGGCTACATTTTTCAAGCACACAACCTCCTGACGTTCCTCACTGCACAGCAAAATGTGCGGATGTCACTGGAACTACACGAAGAAATGCTCAACCAGGACATGAATGCAAAGGTGACAGCAATTCTAGAACAGGTTGGCTTGGGAAATCGGACAAACTATTACCCTGACAACTTATCAGGGGGACAGAAGCAACGGGTGGCGATCGCGCGTGCCTTGGTTAGCCATCCCAAAATAGTCTTAGCAGATGAACCGACTGCCGCCCTCGACAAAAAATCTGGTCGAGATGTCGTGGAAATGATGCAGCGTTTAGCGAAGGAACAGGGTTGCGCTATTTTGCTTGTCACTCACGATAATCGCATTCTTGATATCGCTGACCGAATTGTTCATATGGAAGATGGTCGTCTGGCTAATGATAATGCAGCTATAGTTCTCCAATAGACCTCTTGCAAAAGTCGAATTAACCCCCCTCAATCCCCCCGAAACGGGGGGATAAAATCTTACTCCCTCTCCTCTTTTAGGGGAGGGTTGGGGAGGGGTTTCAAGGATTTATGCAAGAGGTCTAATGAACTTTTGCGGCTTTGCTTTAGTCGCTGGCGCGATCGCGCTTTGCGCACCAGCGAAGTTAATCGCATAAATAGGCAAAACAAAACCCCCTCAGCTGCAATAAGGCAAGTGAGAGTGCGCTACTCGTTGTATACTTTTATACGTCTAAAGGGGTATGTATTTTTATGTATATGTGGAACCTTAAATCAAGACAAAGGCAAGGCTTTCCACTTCTCTCCTAGTACTGCATCGAACGCCCCGACATCCGTTCAGCATGGAGCTGGTTCGTGTTACGATCCATGTCAATTCTGAAAATTGTGTTGGAAAGGTAAATTTAAACATGGAAGCTGCACTGCTGTTAGCAAAACTGCCGGAAGCCTATGCAATCTTTGACCCTCTGGTAGACGTTCTCCCGGTTATCCCTGTTTTCTTCTTACTGCTGGCTTTCGTCTGGCAAGCCGCTGTGGGTTTTAGATAAAACCCCAAACGCCGAATTCCTGTAAGGGCACCAATCGTGGGTGCCCTTATTGCGTATAAATTCTCATATTAAAGAAGGTAGCTACAACGCCTACCTGCCACAACCCTTACCCGCGTCCTCCCATGGCCTTTTGAAACGCGGGTCGTTCTGAGATACGTTTGATGTAGTCTACAACAGCTGGATATTCGCTCAGGTCGAGCTTCAACATCATTGGAATATAAGCCAAGATTGACCCAACCGCCACATCCACCACACTCAGTTCATCTCCCAGCAAGAACGGCTGTTTTTCCAAGATTTGATTTAGCGGCGTCAGTAACTTGGGTGTCTCCCGTTCCCGACTGGCTTCCACAAAAATTCCCGGCCCTAATGTAGCATTGCCGAAAAGAATCCACTGGTTAATTTTTGCCTGTTCTTCTAAAGATGGCGGCATTTTGCCGTACTTTTGAGCTAGATAGAACAGAATTGCCCCAGATTCCCATAGGTGAAAATCTCCATCCACAATAGCCGGGACTTTTCCCATCGGGTTAATTGCCAAGTACTCAGGTTGGCGATGTTCACCAGCTTGCATATCCAGCAGGATAAATTCGTAGGGGATTTCCAGTTCTTCCAAGTACCACTGGATAATTGACGCCCGACTCCGGGCACCACCATAAAGTTTCAGCATCGCAGCAATAATCTAGAGAACTTTATGAGTATACTCGTGCTGTTTGACATCGTCTTCCTTGCGGACAACGCGAGTCTGATTCAGCACCCGCTTACGCTCTGTGGAGTAGTTGAAGTCATTGCGCGCCGTGCCCACGGGGATATGGGACTGTGCCTCTTTACGACTCTGGTAAGTGCGTGCGGCGGCGATCGCTCGGCTAGCAAACTCATCACAAAACTGCGCTTCTGCGGGAAACTCAGCGGGTTTTTGGGGCGTTTCGCCACCAATTAACTCACCCAGCGTTGTAGCGCAAGCGATCGCGTAAGAGGTCGGAATTCCTTTAAGAATTGCTTCTAGAGCCGCTGAGGGGATAGGTTCGATGACTTTGACTTCATGAACTTCACCATCTTCTTTTAAAAAGCAAGTGGCTAAACCAACAACTAAGTAGCTATCGGTCGAGACATCAGGCGCATGAGCCAAGGACGTTGCAACTGCCATAAGACTATTTTTTGTTAACGGGCAAGAAACCCAGAAAAAACAAGGGCTTCGGTTGCATTTTACCAGTATCTCCACAGCCTCTGAGTAAGAACTGCAAACTGATACCATTTCTATTTCTGTTGGTATTACACAATTATTCGGTAATTGGTAATGGGTAATTGGGGTAGGGTTTTCCATTACCCATTACTGTCGGTGCCTATGTAGCATATCAATGGGAAAAGGGTATGACTTCAGATTTACTTCCCTCCAAAGGACGATTAACGGATTTGAACTCAGAAGCTTGTGCCAATTTCTCAAAAGTTACATACATCACCTGTTTTCAAACCACACGAATGGGTGAAGGAATTTCTAGCCTATGCGAGTTATTGTTTCAGGAAACCAGCAAAGCGGTATTGTAGAGTTCTTTACAACATCTACAACTTGAAGGATAAGTCTGGGTGATTTCTGGGGCACTGAAGACGAATCAGTAAGTGACACACTCAGGACAACCAGCAGGGTGCTGCAAGCCGTAACGTTGATTTTAGATAGGCCGCAGGTACTGTTGAGGAAGATATGAACGCTCATGCTTTTGTAAATCGGCAAGACCAGAACAGACAGTGGACACCCATGTCCCGTCAGAAGAACCAAAGGCGTTTAGCTCCAGTCAGGCTGGTATCGGGGAAAGGAACCAAACAGTCAACTCAAAGCCTACGCGCTTCAGCACACAGGAAAGCAAAACAGGGAGATTATACGGCGGCGATCGCGCTGTTCACTCAGTTGATTAGCCGCAACCCCAGCAGTGCGGCTGACTACAACAACCGAGGGTTGATTTACTTCCAAACTGGTCAACGAGAAAAAGCCTTTGCTGATTACAACAGGGCACTACAAATCAATCCAGAATTGGACTATGCCTACAACAATCGCGCTAATTACTACGCATCTGTTGGACAACTGGCAGAAGCGCTTGCCGACTACGAGCAGGCTCTAGACTTGAATCCCGGTAATATTCGCACTTGGATCAACCAAGGTATCACGTTCCGCGAATTGGGTCTCTATGACTTAGCGTTAGAAAACTTCGACATGGCTTTAATCCTGGGATGCCTGGAAAGCCATATTTACGCCGAGCGAGGTCGTGCTTATCATCTGCGAGGCGACTGGAACTGCGCTATCGCCGACTATCAACGCGCCCTTACAGAGTTGCCGCCGTCGGGCGCTTCTGGTCGTCTGCGCCGGAAAGTTGAAATGTGGATGAACCAACTTTTGAGGCCACTGAGTGCTTGATTAGTTATTTAATTATTAGTTATTAGTCATTGGTCATTAGTCTGCCCAATGACTAATTATCATCCTTGATGCCCCGCTCTTGCAAAACTACCTTACGCTTATTTGGGTCAACTAGAAAGCTCTGCTCCTGCATAACGCTGTTAGCTTGTTTTGGGTCAAAAGAGCGGTTGAAGTCAGGACGCAAGTTGTTCAATCGTGTTTCAGTTCGCTTCACTTCGGCTCGGACTTCTCGCAACTTGGCTTGCTGTGATAAGTGATAAGGCAACAATTGTACTAGCCCAGTGATCGCGGCGGCTGAAAGCACGATATTTACAACCAACCTAGCAGTCGTTTCACCCGCAACTGCCCGGTAAGAATGACGCCGCTGACGGCGCTGAGTCTGAGGAACCATCCGACGGGGTTCTAACGGTTGCCGAGTTGGTGTAGGGGGTTGAATTGCGTTCATGATGTCAGAATACCGTGCAGGGTCTTCCGGAGCGGAAGGTTTTAGTATAGCGCTTAGGGCATACACATCTGGTGTGATCTTACTGCTTTGTATTTAACGAAAGTTTCAGCAAATAGACAAAGAGCCTATCAAAGGCAGAGGTACGCCGATGTTATCAGATAAATTACAGCGCATTGCCGTGATTATCCGGAAAACTTAAGCAGCTTGCTCTGGGGCGAGAGCCTCTTCCTTGTGCTGATTGCCAAGTTTCGAACTCTCTGGCTTGAGAGACTTACCTCTCAAACCCATCGGTAGCCTCTCGCCTGCCTCCGATAAGCTCTCTGTCGCTTCAAAGAGGGAACTCTACTTGTAGAGTTCCGTTGCCAGCCGGAAAGCCAAGATTCCAGGAATCAAAGCTACGACTAGAGCTACATAAACTTGGGTATCTGATATGGACATTGTTTAACATCTCCTTATTTCAGGGGTATCCACCAATTAATTTGCGTCAAAATTGACCCCAGGCGAAATAACTTGTTACAAGACGCAATATAATCCTCAGGCCTCTGACCTCTCCTGTCTAGTGGCTGTTGTTGACTTTGCGGCAGAAATTACCGACGAGAGGTTAAGCTTGGTTAAAGTAGCCATTATTTTTGCGCACTTTAGCAGCTTGCGCACTAGGCGAGGGTCGCAAATTACGTTTTAATTCATTTTTAATGCTAGACCAAGTTTTTAACTCCCCGTTCAATGTAGGAATTGAAGCTCCCGTAGTGCTGCTGATACTAGTTGTACTAGAGGCCGTACTATCTGCGGATAATGCGATCGCTTTAGCTGCGATCGCACGAGGCTTAGAAGATAGTCAACTCCAACGTCGTGCGCTCAACTTCGGCTTGGTAGCTGCCTATGTTTTACGAGTCAGCCTGATTCTCACAGCCACTTGGGTAGTGCAGTTCTGGCAGTTTGAGCTACTCGGAGCGGCTTATCTACTTTGGTTGGTCTTCCAGCACTTCAGCTCCGAAACCGAAGAAGATGAGAGACATCACGGCCCCCGGTTTAATTCACTCTGGCAGGCTATTCCGATAATTGCCGTAACAGATTTGGCATTTTCTTTGGATAGCGTCACAACTGCGATCGCGATCTCTGACAAAACTTGGCTTGTTATCACTGGTGGCACAATCGGCGTCATCACCCTGCGGTTTATGGCAGGGTTATTTATCCGCTGGTTACAGGAGTATGTTCATCTTGAGGATGCTGGCTATATTACAGTTGGCTTTGTGGGATTGCGACTCTTGGTGAGAGCGCTTAAACCAGAGTTAGTACCGCCCGAATGGTTGATGATTGCTGCCATTGCCTTAGTGTTTATTTGGGGATTCTCCCAGCGTGCCGAGATAGAGTCACCAACACAGGAAGCTGGAAAAGCCAGCGAGATGCCAATTGAGCCAGCGGCAGAGAGTCAGACACAGGAAGCTGAAGAAGTCAGCGAGATGCGCTAGACAAGGGCAAATTTTAAACCTAAAAATGTGCTACTGCGCCTGGTAAGTCTTTTGTAACGGAGTTAGTCTCTTCCCGCTTAAAGAATACCTATGAGGGAGCAGGGGAAGAGAGTAAATCTTATTCCCCTCAACCTTGGGGGTTGAGGGGCTAATCAGCGGATATTGCTTAAATTTCCGCTGTCTATTTACTCATAAAGCCAACTCGTCAAGGTTGGTTGCCAGTTCACAAGTTCCTCTTCCTTAAACCAGAGGCCAATCTCGTACTGTGCCGTCTCTGGAGCATCTGAACCGTGGATCAGGTTGCGGCCAATGCTCACCCCATAATCGCCGCGAATCGTTCCTGGTTCAGCGCTTAGGGGATTTGTAGCACCAATAATTTTCCTGGCAGACGCAATTACACCTTCCCCTTCCCAAACCGTTGCCACCACGGGACCGGAGGTGATGAAATCAACGAGTCCGGCAAAAAAAGGTCTTTCCTTGTGAACGTCGTAGTGCTTTTCGGCAAGTTCACGGCTGACACTCATCAGCTTTAGGCCAACGAGAGTAAAGCCTTTTGCCTCAAGACGCCGGATTACTTCACCCACGAGGTTACGTTGTACACCATCCGGCTTAACCATGAGAAATGTCCGTTCCAAGTTTCTCTCCTCGAATTTTTTCAACGGATTACCAACCACAGATTAGACCAGAAAGCCGTCAATAGCCCAATACTTTACTTAAGCGTTTGGCAATTCTAAGGGCAGGCTACGCGCTAGCCTAGCTGAACGATCTAACCCTGAATTTTTAGGGCTTTTTTCTTGACATATAGCTTGATGTATGAATTAAATTTAACTTTCTCCAGCGATCGCTTAATCGTCTTTTCATAACCTGGGGACTGTAAGTACTTGAGGACTAACATCACCAAGATTAGTTCTTCCGAAGTGGAATTAAGGCTTTTGGGTTTCGCGCTGGAAACTAAACTTCAGCAAGTAGCGATCGCGTTCCACATAGGAAGCGCGATCGCTCATAGACCTTAGAAACAATACCCCAAGGATGATTAAAGCTGTTTTCAACTCCTTGAAAGTATTGACTAGCCGTGTCAAAACAGGGATTTTCCAACCATTTTAGGCTTCTCTTCCTGAAATCAGGCGATTAATTGCTGATTTTATTAAGCAAGTCTAAGGATATCAGCATGCCCTAGTATGACCTTCTGACAGTGACACGGTCGTCGTTAACCACAATCGCATCCGCCTTTTTATCCCCAGTGACATCGGAGAAGTACGTTCCTCGTTGTCCGTAGTAGGGGTTATCTGTCCAGGACTGGTTGGGACCAAACTTATAACCGTCGGAGAGTCGAACAGTGACTTTGTCGTTGTTCACTACAATCGCATCCGCCTTTTTATCTCCGTTGACATCCGCGAAGTAGGTTCCCCGTTGTCCGTAGTAGGGGTTATCTGTCCAGGACTCGTTGGGCAGGAATTTATAACCGTCAGAGCGTCGGACAGTGACTTTGTCGTCGTTAACCACAATTGCATCCGCCCTACCATCCCCAGTGACATCGGCGAAGTAGGTTCCCCGTTGTCCATAGTAGGGGTTATCTGTCCAAGACTCGTTGGGCAGGAATTTATAACCATTAGAGCGTCGGACAGTGACTTTGTCGTTGTTAACTACAATTGCATCCGCCTTTTTATCTCCGGTGACATCAGCAAAGAAGATTCCCCGTTGTCCGTAGTAGGGGTTATCTGTCCAAGACTCGTTGGGCAGGAATTTAGAACCGTTAGAGCGTCGGACAGTGACTTTGTCGTCGTTAACTACAATTGCATCCGCCTTTTTATCTCCGTTGACATCCGCGAAGTAGGTTCCCCGTTGTCCGTAGTAGGGGTTATCTGTCCAGGACTCGTTGGGCAGGAATTTATAACCATCAGAGCGCCGGACAGTGACTCTGTCGTTGTTAACTACAATTGCATCGTCCTTGCCATTCCCACTGACATCGGCGAAGAAGGTTCCCCGTTGTCCGTAGTAGGGGTTATCTGTCCAAGACTCGTTAGGACCGAATTTCCCTTGGGGAGTGGTGGAAGTAGATTGGGTGTGCGCTGGACTTGCAAGCGCCGACAATAGCACAACAGCAGCAATTAAATTCACACTTGTTTTCTTCATTGGTTATCTCCTTTCCAGGTGTATTTCGACACTCAAATAAGGTTGGACAAGGAGGTTTAGTTCTGTTGGGCAAACGAACATTACGACCCTGTATCTACCTGTTGGTCTCAGCTAGCGAGTTGTTTACAAAACGCCATTTTCTTTAAAAAAGTAGTAGTCCTAGAGGTGTAAGGCTAGCGTCTATGCAGCTAAAGCTTAGGAACTACCGTTTTGCGGTTTATTCCACATTCCGCGATTGCTTCAGCTGAGAGCTGCTTTTTCTGTTGAGGCTATGAGCCTTACGCTGTAGGAATTAGAGAAAGTTTATTCAAAAGTTAATTGCACATTTGGAATAAACTTTCTGATACTTATAATACTTTATTGGTTGAAAAATCTTTCAATAATTTCTGTTAAGAGCTAGAATCACAGCCATGAAGGCTTATAAGCATTGATAGCCCTAAATTTAATAATTATTTAAAGATTGCTTAAATACCGATTGTTTCGCCCAGCTGATTTACTTCGCACGGTCAGAGACCGTGCTTTCTTAAGCCCGAAGATGGCGGTAGACTACCCGGAGGCTCAAAAGCCGTCAACTATCGGGGTAGTGTTCCAACAGATCATCCTGAGGATTAAATTTACCGATCGATGGTGTCTTTAAAAGAGACATTCCCGATATCAATCCAGAAGATATCAAACGAGTAGTAGGAGTAGATGTAGGAAGACGTTTCAAGGATTGAAATTAAGAGTTGTGCCGCTCCAACGCTAGCTTAATCAACTGATCAACTAATTCCGGGAAAGGTACACCAGTTGCTGCCCACAACTGCGGGTACATACTGGTTGCTGTGAAACCGGGTAAAGTGTTGATTTCGTTAATGAAGACTTCTCCGGTAGCTTCAACATAGAAGAAGTCTACCCGTGCTAAACCCGCAGCATCAACAGCCAAAAACGCCTGAAGTGCCATTTCCTGAATCTGGGTAGTAACGTTATCTGGCAGCCGTGCTGGGATTAACCAGTCAGCTTGCCCCTCAGTGTATTTGGTTTCGTAGTCATAAAAATCACTTTGATAAGTAATCTCTCCTACCACTGACGCCTTGGGATGGTCGTTGCCTAATACCGCACACTCTACTTCCCGCGCCACAACACCAGCTTCCACAATTAACCGTCGGTCGTAGCTAGCGGCACTATCCAAAGCGGCTTCTAATTCCTGGCGCGATCGCACTTTGGCAATTCCTACCGATGACCCTAAGTTAGCAGGCTTGACAAAACAGGGATAGCCCAATGTTTCCTCCATCTGGTCGCAAAGCTTGGGGAATACACAGGGATTTGACCAAATCTGGGAACGGTTGAGTGCCATGTATTTCACCTGCGGCAACCCAGCCTGAGCAAAGACCATTTTCATGGCAATTTTATCCATCCCTAAGGCTGAACCGAGGACACCAGAACCAACAAAAGGAACCTGCATCAATTTCAGCAAGCCTTGAACTGTGCCATCTTCGCCATTCGGGCCGTGGAGAATCGGGAACCAAACATCAACCTCACTTACTTGGGGTGGAGATTGCCAAGGGCTGAGAGCTTGGGTGCTGGGTGTTTGGTGTTGGGTACTGGGTATCAGGGATTGAGTATCAGGTGTTGACTCTGGCAATAGTGGAGGGGTTCCTGATTCCAAGACGTGTTGAGGTACGTCTCCAGCTAGCCAACGCCCATCTTTTTGAATGTAAAACGGCAGTACCTCATACTTGTCAGTGTTTTGATCGGTACTCAAAGCATTAGCGATCGCTCGTGCTGAACTAATTGAAACTTCGTGTTCCCCTGAACGACCTCCGAATAGTAGCCCCACCCGCAATTTCGCCATCATTAATACCTCTATGACTCCTCAATCGAGATAGCCTATCACAACCTGCTCAGTATCTGTCGCTCAGTACGCCTGAATTAAGGCAAAGTGTTGGAGACCATTGGCTACCAGGGCAACAGTTTTTTACAAATATTTAGCGAGTGTGGAAATTGCATCTATCGCTTGCCATAAACCGAACCCTTGGCTTGCTTCGCCCTTGTTAGTCTGGCTAGCTAATAC
>DATNPI010000432.1:0-2037 GCA_036703325.1 Coleofasciculaceae cyanobacterium | reverse complement strand
TAGCTCAAATCTCTCCCCTGAAAGTTAGCTCCACTCAAGTCAGCTCCCGGTAAATTGAGTGGGAGCGAGCCGACTCTTTCCCTACGGGTTTCCTTTTGGCGCTGGTTAGGATTAATGATTTCCTCTTGTTGGTTAGAGGTCTGGCAAGGTGTCTGTTTGTTCATGGGTTTTCTCTTAGATGAAAGTGAGAGCGATTAAAACAACAAAGCCACCCTATCAAGTGGGTGGCAGGCAAAGACATATCGCCGTTGTATTGATATGAGGGTCAACTTATGTAATTGTCCTCACTAAGGACAGGACTTTCAGTGGTTCATCAGTTATCGGGTAAAACCCTTGAAAAAGTAGCTAAACCCTAGGGTCTGATGGACACAATTGATTTCTGAGTGATTCTGGGATATCTTCCCAATGTTCCAGCAGGAAATCCATCAAGGCCAGATGGCGCAGGTCACTCGGCAGTGGAGAGCGATAGTTTTGTCCGCTCCTGAACCAATTACGAACAGTAGGAATAGAGCGAGCGCAGATATAAGCGATTTGCTCTTGGCTAACCTCCCACTTGGAGTAAAAGTGTTGGGGTGTCATCCCCAGCTGACACTTGGTATAAAGCTGGAGCAGGTTTTGCTCTCGCTCACCCAGAGGACGAAGATTCATCAGGTTTTCTCCTCATCAATTGGTTCAAGGTCACTTTCCCAAGCGATATCGGCAACGACACGATTAGCACTGGGCGAGTTTTTGTCCAGCCAAATGAGGTAGCACCACGTCCAAGCACACAGGTGAGGAGCAAAGCAGTAGAATCTGCCGATAGCAACACCCCAGTCTGTCAAGTCATCATCACAAAGAAAGCGGAGTTTGTCGCCATACAAGTAGCGGGGGGTTTCAGCGTTGGGAAAGTTGGCAGGTAAATCTTGGGATGAGGGCAGTTCGGCAAGGTGAACTAAGTTGGGAGGTATGTTGGCGCTGCTAGTACGAATGGCGTTTAAGTAGTCAGCGATTACCTTGCCTTTGATGTCGGCAGTTAATTGTCGGATGAGAATAGCGGCTAGGCTTTCGAGTGAGGGTTGTGTTGGATGAGTCTGTGCTGTATCGAAGTCCGCGTCGAAGCAGGTTTTCAGGCAGGCGAGAAGATTGGCAATTGCAAAATCTTCTTTAGCTTGCTGATATCCCTGCTGATACACATCAGGACTACCAGCCTTTTCTCTAACTGGTCTTACCATAATTAAAGCTCCTTGTTTGTTGGAGCCAGAGCGGACGCCGACTTTCCACGGCTAGCGTCCGTTTCTGACTTTTACCAGGTTGCCTGGTAATCTCCAGGTTATCCTAAACTCCAGTACAAAGCAAAAAAAAATGCCACTATAAGGTTAACAAGGTTATCCGGATGATAAAATATGGCGAAAGACCCGATGGTAGGTGCCCGTATTCCACAGGACTACATCAATGAAATAGATGCAATCTGTGAAGCAACGGGGCGATCGCGCTCGCAAGTTATTCTGGAAGCGATCGAAGTCTATTTAGGTAAGGACTCAGGTGACACGGTTGAGTCGGAGCTAGCTGCTCTCAAGCGCGAGGTAGAGGCTTTAAAAAAAACTACATATCGTGGGAGACTTTTAGCGGTGAGTTAACAGCCCGGATGAATGGGCTAGAGGCGTTTGTTAGGAATAGCCAAATTAAATCACTAAGTGTAAGTGAAGATGAGCAGACGCAAATAATTGCTGCCCTGCAACAGTTGATTGGTGAAGCGAGGGATAAGTTAATCTCTCAAGAGATTTCGGGCGAGAGCCGTCAGCCATTAGAGCAGCAGATAGAGGGATGGGAAATGCTACTGGAGAAGTTGGGTAATATTAACACTCAGTAGTCAAGAAGTCGAGTTTAATACCAGTGAATAACTCATCATCTTCTTCATTGCTGCTGCCAGATTGGGAAGAGATAGCGCCCTCCTAAATCAGGCGCGTGTCCAACAATTGGACACGCGCCTGATAATATTGGCTTCTTGTCGTCTAACTTTTCGTTCAAAGCCTGTTCATGTTCGGATTCAAGTCGTAA
>DATNPI010000428.1:0-13328 GCA_036703325.1 Coleofasciculaceae cyanobacterium | reverse complement strand
CCCGTCCTATAAGGACAGGGATATAAGGCGCTTTCCGATAAAAGCGATCGCGGCATCCAAGCCATTGAGCGCATGAATGCCATTCACGGGCGATTCAAAATTTCTAATGAAGATTTCCTCTACGTGCTTTCAACCTTTATTTATGAGCCAATTCGCTGGAATGCTCGCTTTGGTTGGCGTCCCATGTGTGAGCAAGAACGTTTAGCCTCTTTTTACTTCTGGCGCGAAGTCGGCAAGCGGATGCACATCCAAGACATCCCAGAAACCTACGAGGAATTTGAACGCTACAACCTCGACTACGAACACCAACACTTCCGCTATTCAGACGCTAATCGCCGCACCGGTGAATCCACTCGTGACCTTTTCCTTAGCTGGTTTCCCGGTATTCTTCGACCAATCTTAAAGCCCAGCGTTAATGCACTACTAGATGAGACTATGCTTGAAGCTTTTGGGTTTTCACCTTCACCAATGGTAATGCGTTGGGCCGTTGCTGCCTGCCTCAAACTTCGGGCTAGAGTATTGCGGTTATTGCCTCCCCGGAATCAACCAGACTTTTTTACAGACTCACCCGTGCGGAGCTATCCCAATGGCTACGATATATCTGAGTTAGGATCACCGCCGATACGGTAGAGATGCGACTTTTGCCTCAGAACTTATGTAATTTCCACTGATTAGCCCCAACCCCCCAATTCTGGGGGAGTTAGATCTTGATTCCCCCCAAGGTTGGGGGGTTAGCTCTGCGAATACGTAAGTCCTATGCCTATGTACAACCGCAATTTGTTGTTTCTAAATATCCAGACCAACAACGGTTATCTCAGGCAGATGCTCGACGGTGAACTGATAGTACAGCTCTTGTTGGGAGAGAGGCGCTAAGGTGAGTGACCATTCCAGCATTCCCATCTCACCCGTCTGAATCTGGGGATTAGAGCGGGTGAGACGTACTTTGATTTGCTCATTACGACTGACTGGCAGCTGCTCTGTTAATGTCAGATCAGCTTGCAGTTCACGTAAGTTTGTAATGACGATACGGTAGGCATAACTTGTACGCAGATGGTTGCCCATCAGTTTCTTGTCTACCTGACGCTCTACCAAATCCCTCTCAATTTTCAGCCCTTCGTCAATACCCAGATTGAGCTTAAATTCCTGACCTGGGGCGATGTTGTCCAACTCAGTTGTCCCAACAAAAGTATTATCGCGGAAGATATTCACTTTGCCGGGTAACAGGGTGACGCCCTTGAGGGGATTGGTAATGGTTGTCTGAAGGTACGCCAAACTTATCAGCCGAGGCATGGCGATGTATTGAGTATGGCAAGGGTAATCTTCGTTGAAAATCGTGGTTTTATGAGCAGCACCATCACTGGGAATATTTCCACAGCAGATTACCCCAAAGGTAACAACGCTCCCTTGTTTGACAACTTCTGCCGCTGCCATTTGGGCTTTGAGCAACTCTAACTCAGCGTCCCTCCTGGTTTCTGCTGCCGGTGTCATACCTGGAAACGGCAAGGTAGTAGTGAGGGTTCGTGACGGCGTAGCGTCAATTTCCGCCATTGCCATTGCCTTTCGCCCTGGCTCTTTTGCTTGTTGTACATCGATATACCAGGGAGCTAACTTGGGTGGCACAGTGCCTAGTCCTGGCTTGGCAGTTGAGAGAGTTAAGGTTACGCCTAACCAATCCTCACCGCTGCTTTGTTTGACTTCTGCTAAGTAGCCGATATTGATTTTTTCGCTCGTTGTACTTAATCGCAAATCATAGAGTGGAACCCAGCTAGCTTGCGGTACAACATAAGACACCTCTAGCTCAAATTCACCAGCGGCTGACGGTTCTACGCTAACAATGATGCTGAAGCTTTCCTGAGAACTGGTTGTTGAAAGCTGTTGTAGCTGTTGGCGGAGTACCTGTAATTGCTTGTCAAGCTGTTTTTGTTCTTTTTCCGCTAAAGCGATCGCATTTGAAAACTCGCCATACTGCTGCCCCACAAACTCCAGTAATTCCTTGACTTGGCTCAGGTCCATCGGTTCGGGATTTGGAAGCCTAGTGATGCGCTCCAGATACTGAGTACTCAAGCTTTTTACGAAATTGCGTTGCAGATTGAGCAGTGTCATCCGATCTTGGCTATGACGTTTTTGCTCCTCAACCTGCCCAATTTCTTCCGTCAAATGGGCGGTTTTTTGTTCAACTGTCTGGGCTATATAAGTGCGTTCGGTACGCACCCCCAACAATCGCACAGCTACCGTACCCTGACCAGACGCCCGAACCGACTCGCTCAGGAGAGTTATCGGCAGTTGAGCAATGACAAGTTCGTGTTCCTCACCTGTCAGCTGCACGACACCCCGGCGCGTCACGAGCGCTTGGTCGTTGTACACCGTTACCTCAGAAATGCGGGTGTCTACCGTTTTGTTCATCAGTACCTCAGTCCTTATTCCTTAGTCCTTAGTTGTTTGTTATTTGTTATTTGTTGATTGTTGGATAGCCAATAACCAACAGCCAATAACCAACAACTAATGACCAATCCTTGCTAATTTTTCAGGGGTAAAATTCCAGCCAAATCTAGAATTTTGGGAATCAAATCTTCTCGCTTGACCGCCATCATGTGAACACCCTGACAAAGTTGCCGTGCTAACTGGACTTGTTCAGCAGCAATCTTCATCCCCTCGTGTAAGGGATCATCAGCCGCAGCCAGTCGGTCTATAACGGCTTGGGGAATATTGACACCTGGGACATATTTATTAATAAATTGGGCATTCTTAGCAGATTTAAGCAAAAATATTCCTGCTAAAATTGGCTTATTGGTGCCAGCCGCTATCTTGTTCATAAATAGTTCCAGGCGCTCAAAATCACTAATCAACTGGCTCTGGAAAAACTGTGCACCCGCTTCTAGTTTACGCTCAAACCGACTTTGTAGGGCAGACCAACTTTTCAACTGGGGATCGACAGCAGCACCGACAAAAAAGTCTGTCACTCCATCCGTGAGCGGCTTATCATTGGCGTCTGAGCCACTATTAAGCTTGGCAATTAGTTGGAGCAAGCGGACGGCTTCCAGGTCAAAGACACTCTTGGCGTCAGGATGGTCACCGGCTTTAACGGGGTCACCTGTAAGGGCAAGGATATTACGGATACCCAGAGCCTGGGCACCCATCAGGTCAGCCTGTAGAGCGATACGGTTGCGATCGCGGCACGCTACCTGACAAATCGGCTCGATTCCGTGCTGCAACAAAATTACTGACGCGGCTATAGAAGACATCCGCAGCACGGCCCGACTACCGTCGGTAATATTGACCGCGTGGACTCGACCCTTGAGAACCTCTGCCATTTTAATCATATGGCTTGGGTCGCATCCCTTGGGCGGGCAAACCTCGGCGGTAATTAAAAATTCACCTGATTGAGCAGCAGTATGAAAAGTGTTTTGAGTAGGGACAGTACTCTGTAAGTGTCCCTGTATGGACAGTTCCTCTATGCTGCTTGAGAGTTTGGCGTGTTGAATGGTTTCGCTCATTATTCATTTAAAGTTGAGAGTTATGAATTCTGAGCTGAGCTTAAGCATCACTCACAACTCATAACTCTCAACTGTAACTCTACCTATTGGACAGACGGTAGTTCAAAATAGCTGTGAAGACGGTCTGGCGGGGGCTGACTTGTTGAGCCTAGTTAAGTCCCAGAAGCCGGAAAGCTCCTCAGCAATGAGAGGAAGCCTCCACCAAATCTGCGATTATGGCGGGGGAGGATGTCACAGAGGTATCGAATAGCCAAGAGCAGATTTAACATTGGACAGAGTTTCGTTAGCGATCGCCTCGGCGTTCTCTCTCCCCTGCCGCAACACCGACTCCAGATAGCCCTTGTCCTCCAGCACTGCCTGATACTTGTCCTGAATTGGCTTGAGGGCTTCAACCACCGTTTGTGTCAACAACGGCTTAAATTGCCCCCAGCCCATATCCTGACATTCCACCGCCACTTCTTCTTTCGCCTTTCCAGAAAGTATTTGGTATAGACCCAGAAGATTGTTAGACTCCGGGCGTTCTGGGTCATCAAACTTTAAACCCATCACTGGATCTGTTTTACAGCGCTTAATCTTTTTCTGAATCACATCGGGTGGGTCTAAAAGATTAATCCGGCTGCCCTCCGCAGGGTCAGACTTCGACATTTTCTTAGTCCCATCCGTTAGACTCATCACCCGCGCTCCTTCCTTCCGAATCAAGGGTTCTGGCACCTTCAAGACGGGTTGCTTTCCTTTACCAAATTGGTGATTAAATCGGTCAGCAATATCGCGCGTCAGTTCCAAGTGTTGCTTCTGGTCTTCCCCTACTGGCACTACATCCGCCTGGTAAAGCAAGATATCTGCCGCCATCAGTACTGGGTAGTCTAGCAAACCAGTATTAACATTTTCCCCTTGTCTAACCGCCTTTTCTTTGAACTGAATCATGTCTGTCAGCCAATTGATGGGTGTGATGCAGTTAAACAGCCAAGTCAGTTCACTGTGGGCAGAAACATGGGATTGTACAAAGATACTGGAGTGTTCTAAATCAATCCCACAAGCTAAATAGAGAGCGGCAATGGTATAGGTATCAGAGGCCAGTGTCGCGGGATTATGGGGTGCGGTGATCGCATGTAAATCGACCACGCAGAAGAAATTTTCATACTGGCTTTGCCCTTCTACCCAGTTGCGAATTGCTCCCAAGTAGTTGCCTAGATGAAGATTGCCAGTTGGTTGAACCCCAGAAAACGCTCGCTTCTTACCCATTGATTTTGGTTAAATTCTTGTGCAAAGACTACTCGACACTAATGTCAACGTCCTTAGTTTGTATTAGTTTTATTAATTTTGCCACTTCCTAAGCTTTTATTGGCAGGGTATGCTGCTTGCTCTGCTCACTGGAGGCCGTTTGACTGGTTGTCAGAAGGCTCTCTTAACCGAGGTTCCTATCGATGAGAAGATAGTGTCATAACCTTCCGTTAAGGACTTGATTGGACTAGTTATGGCTGAAATTCAGTTTTCTAGAGGTATCAACGAAGACGTTACCCCTGATGTGCGTCTGACCCGCTCTCGCGACGGCAGCAACGGCACCGCAACATTTTACTTCGAAAATCCCAAAGCACTTGATAGCAGCAGTACGGAAGATATTACTGGGATGTACATGATTGACGAAGAAGGTGAGATTGTAACGCGGGAGGTTAAGGGCAAATTTATCAATGGTCAGCCTACTGCGTTAGAAGCAATTGTCCTAATGAAATCTCAAGGGGAATGGGATCGTTTTATGCGCTTCATGGAACGTTATGCTGAAGAGCATGGTCTAGGATTTAGCAAGTCGGAGTAGAGCGAACAGCTTTGCTGGTGCGCGTTTGCGCCGTAACTTTAGTGAGGACATGGCGCGTAAGCAGCAAAGCGCGATCGCTTGTAATTATGGCTCAACAACCTCACCCTGATGCAGCCCAGATGACAGTGAACTGTGCTGTCGTCACTGTCAGTGATACGCGATCGCCTGAAACTGACCGGAGTGGTCAGCTGATCAAGCAATTACTCCTCGACGCTGGTCACTTGGTTAATGTCTACACGATTCTCAAGGATGAACCCGCGCAGATTCAGGCGTATCTAGAAGCACTGGCAGAACAATCAGACATTGATGCTGTCATTTTCAATGGTGGCACTGGCATTGCGCCGCGAGATACTACTTATGATGCGTTGGAGAGCTTGCTGGAAAAGACTTTACCGGGATTTGGTGAGATATTTCGCTTTCTCAGTTACCAGGAAATCGGCTCGCGAGCGATCGCCTCACGAGCCGTTGCTGGTGTCTATAAAACAAAGCTAGTCTTTTCAATTCCCGGCTCAAGCGGTGCCGTCAAGCTCGCCGTTCAACAGCTAATTTTGCCAGAACTCATTCATCTAGTCACTCAGCTAGGCAAAAAGGGGTGACAGGTTGAAGGTTAAACTTTGGAAGACTAACTTAAACCTACAACCTGCAACCTATAAATTCGTTAATCTACACTCTTATCGGATACTGAGTGGTTTAGCTGGTTGAGTCATACGCGGCCGAGCAAGGACATTAGTTTCTAAAGCTGTGATTGCCTGCTTGTATTGAGGGTCATCAGCAGTAGCACGCAACGCTGGTTGCGTCGCTAGACGCTGCTCTTGCTCGCTACTTAAGTCGAGCTTGATATCGGGCATGATGCCTTTGTGGTTGATATCTTCTCCGTTAGGCGGATAGTAGCGAGAAATTGTCACCGCTAAACCCGAACCATCCGATAACGAATGGACAGACTGCACGACCGCTTTTCCATAGGTTTTACTGCCAACAACAGTAGCCCGTTTATTATCCTTAAGAGCGCCTGTGAGAATCTCGCTAGCACTGGCTGAGTTGCCATCTACCAGAATAGCTAAAGGCAACTGGGTTATCGCTGTACGGTTAGCAGAGAATTCCTGTTTGCCACCTTTGCGGTCTACGGTACGGACAATTGCGCCATTGTCCATCCACATCCGGGCAATTTCCACACTCGAATGCAGCAATCCCCCTGGATTCCCTCGCAGATCTAAGACATAGGCATTCACCTTCTGATCAGCAAGATTTTTAATTGCCTTCTGCATTTGTTCGGCAGCATGGGCGCTAAATTCATTTAAGCTGATGTAGCCTACGCGCATCTGACCTTCTTGCTTCAAAGAGTGATGGACAGATGGTACTTCAATCTGAGCGCGGGTTAGGGAGACATCAAAGGCGGCCTTCCCTTCACGGGAAATTTGTAGGGTAACCGATGTCCCTACTTCACCTCTAATGAGGGCTGAGGCGTCTTGTATCGTCATCCCTTTTGTGGGTTTGCCGTCAATTGATACGATCCCGTCCCCAGGTTGAATCCCTGCTTTGGCAGCGGGGGAGTTTTCTATGGGTTCGACAACTTTAAGCGTCTTAGTTTTCTCGTTTACTTCCATGCGAATGCCAACACCAGAAAGCTCACCGGACGTTTGGCTGGTGAGCGCTTGGAATTGTTCGGGGTCCATAAAGCGAGTGTATGGGTCTCCCAAGGGTTTTAAGGCGTCCCGGATAGCCTCGTAGGCTTGTGCTTTTGAGGTGTAATTTTTGCTGAGCAGCTTTTGCCTTGTGGCTTGCCAATCAACTTTGTTGAAAGTGTTATCGACATATTCCTGGTTAACGATTTGCCAAGCTTCATCAACAACGTTTTTGGGGCTATCCTGAAGTGCGGCGATGACAGAGCGACCACCAAGCGGTGCCAGTAAGGACAAAGAGGCTGTTGTCGCGATCGCTCCTGTGAAGAGAAAGCCTTTGAGCCAAGGGAAAGGATTCGGGTGTTGGTTCATGGAGAGTGGCTATAAAGGGGTTGGCGTTAGATAACTGAACACTGACTGTTCAGATAGGGCAGTTGGAGGAATACCTAGCGCTTGGATTTCTACACTCAGCTTAGCCTTTGACGCGAGCGTACCGCTAACATCTGAAACGGGACTATTGTCACTATACTCAGAGGGAAACACCGGGCTACGGTAATTTTGTGCCAGTTTACTCAGTGTCCTGCTGATACAGTTATTACCTTCAGTAAATTTCATTGTTTGAGCTAAGTCCGAATCATTTGTCATCAAAGCATGAGAGGTAGACTTATTTCACGCAGCTGGTTTAGTTTTAAGAATTGGTTTCGGATTAAACGGCGACGACTTGGCTTAGGGGTATTGAGCTTGGCTGTCCTCCTTTGTAGCTGGTTGCTGGTTAATACCGTGAGATTGCAGGCGGCAGCGTCAGGTCCAGTAGATGCATTCTTCGTACTGGGAGGCAGTATTCGTCGAGAGATCTACGTTGCCCAGTTGGCAAAACAGTACCCGGAAACCCGAGTATTGATTTCTCAAGGCTCAGAAGAACCCTGCATTTTGCTGCTTTTTCAACGAGAAGAGGCTCCCCTCCGCCAAGTTTTGTTGGAAAAGTGTGCCGATTCTACCTTAGATAACTTCTACTTTAATATCCCACTACTGCGTCAGTGGGGCGTTCGTAAAGTAAAGTTAATTACATCTCCTACTCATGTGCCGCGAGCTAAGTGGATGGCACAGATTCTTCTCGGTGCTCAGGGGATTTGGGTAGAGCCGGATATTGTTGAAGAGGATGGCATTCCTGGAAATAAGGAAAATGTCCTTAAGACTGGGATGGATGTCACTCGCAGCCTGATTTGGGCAGTGTTTAGTCAGTTCTTTCAGCCCAAATGCACCAAGCTAGTCGCATTGGCAGATGTGGATGTCGAAAAGTGGCGCAAGTTAGGTTTTAAGTGTGAGCGTCAAGCCGAGCTGAAACTTTATTAAAAAATTAAAAAGTATGAAGTAGAAAAGATGAAGGATGAAATCCTCAGCGACACTACGGCTTGCATACTTCAGAGTTTAGCTAGTGGCAGTTTGCGACGCTTGAGCTTGAATAGTGGATAGGGGAACCTGGTAGAAATACTGACGCAAAAACTGTTCTTCTTCAACGGCTGCCAAAAAGGCTTGAGCAGCATCATTGATAGTGGAGTCTGTAGCTTCTGATGAGTTGTGGGTGGGATGCCAGCTGATTGCAATTGTCCAGTCTAGATGACTAACCTGAAAACCAAGGGGGGAAAGAGCTTGTAGCCCCAAATGAAGGGTGCGATCGCTCAAATCTAGCTTCTCTTGAAGTTGCGCCAAGCTAGCCGTTTGACCAGTACGACTGAGAAATTTGGCAATTCCTACTAACTTTTGCCAGAGTTCATGGGGTGGCAGTTGATTAGGAGGTGGGTAAGCGATCGCCAGTTTTCGATCCGCTGCGATCGCTCGTCGGAACCACACTTGCAGTTCATCCCAGCTGGTTGGACACTCACGAACTGTGAGGGGGTGAGAGGGTGAGAGGGTTATTGAGTTGTCGGTTTGCCCAGAGGTTTGGTCGGTTTGTTCCGAGGTTTGGTCAAGAATTCTCCCCATCTCCCCATCTCCCCCTCTCCCCATCTCCCCGACTTCACCACGCCAGTCTAAAATCCAATCCAACTGAGTAGGGAGGTTAAATGAGGAAGCATTGACTCTGGATTGCACAGCCACAAGGCGCACTTCTGGACGTTTTTTGTAGTTGTTATAGTCAAGTTCAACAATTACATCGCATCTGCCCTTCGGCACTTCGTCTTTATAGTGCCCCCACCAGATACCAGGAAAGCCAATGCTACTAGAATCGTCCCAAATCTCCAACTCAGTTTTGATGTATTGCACTTTTCGACCTTTCATGTCCTGAGTGTTGCGATTCCAGACCTCCTCAAACCAACAGTTTTGAATTAGTAGTTTCGGGACAGGATTCCCCATACCGCAAGGTTCAAGAAGTTTTAGTTCGTTAAACAGTTCTTTCCCCAACTGGGCAACATTCACAACCAGGTCAGCTTCGATTATCGGCCTTATCAATGCACCAGTGACCCCCAATTGTTGCCGTAGCTGCTGGTTAATCGCTTCTGTAAACAGAGGAATATTCTCAATCGACAAGCTCAACCCAGCGGCAAAGGGATGACCACCAAATCGATGCAACAGGTGTTCTTGCGACTTCACCAACTGGTAAAGGTCAATATTGTTCACGGAACGGGCAGAACCTCTAGCGAGGTGAGAGGGAGAAAGGATGAGGGGACGAGGGGTTAAATTCTCTTGCTCTCCGGCTGTCCCTATCTCTCCAGCTTCTGTACTCAATAGAATAGTCGGGCGTCCGTATTCCTGAGCAACTTGACCTGCTACTAAGCCCAAGACTCCTACAGGCCATTGCGAGTCTTCCAGGACAATCACACTGGTGGTAGAAAGATCGAGTTGGGCAAGCTTGTTTTTAACTTGCTGGGTAACATCCTTTTGCAAAGATTTGCGGCGGGCATTGGCTAATTCCGTCTCTAGTGCTAGCTTTTCAGTACGCTGTTCATCAAGGCTGGTGAGCAACTCAACACAGAAGGTTGCATCTCCTTGAATGCGGCTGACGGCGTTAATTCGGGGACCGAGTCCGAAGGAAATATCGGTGGGGCGATCGCCATTTCGCTGACACAGTTCCAACAGACGCGCAACACCCGGACGAGTGCGACTTTTCCCTTGCTCTCGCAGCCGTTCAATTCCTCGTTGTGCTAGATAGCGACAATCCCCACTCAGTTGTACCAAATCAGCAATTAAACCAATTGCCACCAAATCTAACAAGCTCTCCAAAGGCTGTTGGGGAACCTCTGGCAAGGTTTCGTAGAGGGCTTCTACCAACTTGTAGGCAACGGCAACACCGGAAAGGTTGAACAACTGGTGGTTGGGGGGCAAATAGCGAGGGTTGATAATTGCCTTCACCGATGGACGCTCTGCTGGTAAGGTGTGGTGGTCGGTGACAATTACATCAATCCCTCGATGTTGGGCATACTCAATTTCTCTCAAGTTGGTACTGCCAGTGTCGCAGGTAACAATCAGTCGGCAACCCTGCTGTTGCAAAGCATCAATTCCCTGACAATTGAGTCCGTGCGATTCGGTGAGGCGATTGGGAATGTAGTAAATTAGCTGCCACTCTTGAGGAAAAAACTGTCCTAAGCCTTCCCAGAGAACGGCTGTTGAGGTGATACCATCAGCGTCAAAGTCACCCCAAATTGCCACCATTTCACCAGTCCTACAAGCTTGCTGCAAGCGTTCTACTGCCCACTGCATTTCTTGCCCAAATTCAAAGGGACTTGCTGGTTGGTAAAAGTCTGGGTTTAAGAAACCAGGTAGTTGATCAGGGTCGCGGATTCCTCGTTGCCACAACAGTTGAGCAGCATGACGCCCATCTGAAGTTAGGGTATGGCGTTTTACGGATTCAAGAAACCACTGGGGTATTTGCGGTGGTGGCGAGACTTGCCATTGAAGTTGTGGCTCTGGCATTTGGTTTTCCTAAAGGCGATCGCCAAACATGAGAATTCCTTATGATTCCCGTATTCTAGGAATTTTTATGGCTGACTTGCCGATTAGCCCTCATCGGGAGCGCCGGTACAGAAATAGTTTTTCCCCCGGCAGGGCGAAGCATTTGGACAGAAAAATCAGGGTTTGAGCGATAGATTGTCGCCCAAATGCTGACGCTCGCAAGCTCGCTACCGCTCCGCTAACGCCCCTACCCCTAATGCAAGATTACTGAACTGGTGCTCTGGGGCAGGGTTATTTCGTTCTCCAACACTCTTGGGCAGAGTAGGGGAGGCAGAGGAAGCAGTTTAATATATTTTTTTGATCTTCTCCCTATCTCCCTATCTGTCAAGGTTCCAGAGAATGAAACAGCCTAGCCCTTTCGTGGAGGTTAGGGGTGAGTGCGTAAGTTCTGAGCGATCAACATCGAGCTAGCTGATAACCTATTAGGTGTTGACAAAATCCTAGAAAAAATAAAAATGGCACAAGCAAAACCTGGTGATACCGTAAAAATTCACTACACAGGGAGATTAGAAGATGGCACAGTTTTTGATTCCTCAGCTGATCGTGAGCCTTTAGAATTCACACTCGATGGAGGACAGGTCATTCCCGGCTTTGAGCAAGCTGTTGTAGGAATGACTCCTGGGGAATCTAAAACTGAAAAAATCCCGATGGATCAAGCTTATGGGCCGCATCGACCAGAAATGGTTCTGGAGGTCAGTAGACAACAGATGCCCCCTGAGTTGCAACCAGAAGTCGGTCAGCAATTACAAGTCCAACAACCGGATGGGCAAACTATTCCAGTTTTTGTAACAGAGGTTACGGAGTCAACAGTAACATTAGATGCCAATCATCCTCTGGCTGGAGAAGACCTGACATTTGATATTGAGTTAGTGGAAATTGGTTGAAAGATTTGTATGACAAAACAATTATAGATTTTGGATTCTGATCAGCCTAATAGGCTACCTTGCCCCTGGATACATTCGTGGAAAAGACAATAAATACTGGGATGGAGCAAAGCGCCCATACAGTAAGTTCTTGAGTCCAGCCCCTAGATGAATCCAGGGGGATTAATCCAAAATCGTGTGACCTTCAGGCTGAAAGATGCTGTTGGTCAATTGATCACAGAGTAGACCCCATATATCTAAATTTTGGGATTAACACTAATTTTCGGATAAAAGAGTTAAAGCCTCTATTCAATTTCCAGAAAATGCTCAATTGGAAGAATTAACAGCATCTGACGACTTGGCATAATTTTCTCTGTGAACAATAATAAATAGCTCAGGAAGCGAGTTTTTTTAGAAATAAGAAATCGGCTATCTTAAAACAAAGAGAGAGACTTGCCAGTGAAGTAATAAATGACAAATTACCCAACGAAAAGCCGAGTAAGTCGAAAAATTCAACGAGTTTTTGGGTATTTTCTAGCTGTCGCTTTAGTTACTAGTGTACTCATTGCCGCGAAATATTTCAATATTCAGGAACTTATCAGCAGTGCTTTGGCATGGATTGACAATCTTGGCACCTGGAAACCCATAGCGTTCATAGTGATCTACAATCTGGCTACTGTGCTATTTGTACCAGGAGCGATCGCTACGATAGGAGGGGGCGTCATTTTTGGCGTAATTTGGGGTTCAGTCTACGTCTTCATTGCCGCAACTTTGGGCGCTACAAGTGCTTTCTTAGTTGGGCGATATCTGTGTCGCGGTTGGGTGGCAAAGCAGATTGAGGGTCATGCCAAGTTCAAAGCTATTGATGAAGCGATCGCAAGAGAAGGATTCAAAATTGTCTTCTTAACTCGCCTTTCACCCATATTTCCTTTCAATCTTTTGAATTACCTTTTTGGAATAACACAAGTTTCTTTGAAGGATTATTTTTTAGGTTCTATCGGCATGATTCCAGGAACCATTATGTACGTTTATCTGGGTTCCTTAGCTGGTGACATTGCTATGATTTCAACAGCAACTCATCCCACAAATTATCAAGCTGTAGTCGCACAGTGGGCGATTCGGGTAGTTGGTTTCGTTGCTACACTTCTAGTGACAATCTATGTAACGCAGATTGCAAAAAAAGCTCTAAAAACAAAAATTTAAGCTCGCTACGGCTGTGCGTCACGCACTTCAACCTTCAGTTGACCGATAAAAATTGGGTCACAAGCTCCCAAATTTATTCGTGGACAACAAACAAATTTTTTCCTGATTTAAAGCCCCCGGATTCATCCGTGGGGACAATCCAAAATCCAAAATCCAAAATCCAAAATCGAATGACCTAAGCGGTGCCAACCTGAAATTAGCTCGTTTACACAAAATTGAGGCTGAAAGCAGTTTGGGGAGTGATTTGCGCTTTCTCCAACTTAGGTGGATGGGAAAAGGACTAAAAATTCCTTATTCTAAGAGGACTTTGTCTTCTGCCACAGTATCTTCATGCTCAAGCACAGGTTGTTCTTCTGGGTGCCACAACTGAGTCATCAGGTTTGGATTC
>DATNPI010000422.1:0-2602 GCA_036703325.1 Coleofasciculaceae cyanobacterium | reverse complement strand
TCCAACAAAGTCCTTGACTTCAATTTTCTCCATGACAAATCTTAGCTAAACATCCTAAAACCATAAAGTATATTCATCTAACTCAATCTACTTTTAACTCCCTTCTATCTAGCGGAACCGAACACAGTTGATTTTTTATACATAATATGAAATTAATGCGATTGAAAAAAAAATGTTGAATCTTAATTTTTCTAGTATTTCAGCCGCTACTTGCCATAGTACTGCAATCTAGGGATCACAGGCGCATCTCACCTTGGAAGATGCATTGTTCCTCGCTAGTGCAATGAGATGACTGAATGCTTACAGTTGAACTACTTCAACTGGTAAGTATAAATACTCCAACAGGGCTGATACATTTGCTACTGGCAGATAAAGGAATTCCCAGTTGCCAGCCGCCCAACACTGTGCCAGTTGCCAGCCGCCCAACACTATGCCAGTTGCCAGCCGCCCAACACTGTGTTGGTGCGGACGGAACAGAGGTTATTGGTGGGTGTTCGAGTCTGTGTGCCGCCGCTGCGTTGTGCTGTTAGATCGTCATGTATACGACATAAGCTCCAGGTTGTACTCAAATTGAAAGCTAATCATTGGAGAGTCTAACTGGAACTTCTAGAGATTGCAGGTACGACCAATGCTTAGAGAGTGAGGTGTGGCTGCTAGATGCACAGTTTGAAATCTAATTTCGCGATCGCATGTCTTTGATGGCACTCGATTCGACGTTGTCCTGATGTCAGGATTACCGGGTGCTGGCAAAGACTCTTGGATTGGGGAGTACCTTCCAGATTGGACAGTAATCTCCCTCGATGAACTGCGACAAGCGATGAACATCTCTCCGAAAGATAACCAAGGTGCTGTAGGGGAGCGAGCAAGGGCGATCGCTAAAGAATACATGAGAGCCGAAAAATCTTTTGTTTGGAATGCGACAAATCTCTCTCGGCAACTGCGTTCGTCGTTAATTAATCTATTTTCTGCTTATCACGCACGGATTCGCATTGTCTACCTGGAAGTCTCTTGGGAAGAATTGCTGCGCCGCAATCATTCTCGCGCTGCTAATGTGCCGGAAGCGGTGATTGAGCGAATGCGCGATCGCTTAGAAGTTCCAGACCTTACTGAAGCCCATCAGGTAGATTGGGTTGTGGATAGTTGAGAGTCTGGAACTTTTTGTCTGGCGGCTTATTAGAAGAGAAAGTATCGGGTTGATGTTCCTAGCGAAGACTGGTATATTCTCACCAACAAGCGCAACAGTAGAGGATTGAGGGCTAAGTCTCTAATTCAACTACTTCCAGCCCGCGCGATCGACGATTTTGATAACGTCTGGATTATTGCGCCCATAGGCGGCGACATTCACGGAATCAACTTTAAACTTACCCAGTTGAGCAACTATCGGTTCCACTTCTACGCCTTCAACGACAGGGTACTCGTTATTCCCTTCCGCAAAAATTTTCTGGGCTTCTGGGCTAGCCAAATATTCCAGAAAAGCAACAGCGTTTTCCGAGTGCGGTGCCGTGGCGACAACACCAGCACCACTGATGTTAACGTGAGTACCGCGTCCCTCCTGGTTAGGGAAGAAAACGCCTGTCTTGGCAATGGCTGCTTTATCTTGTGCATCGTCTGATTTAGCAATGCGTGCCCAGTAGTAGTGGTTGACAATTGCCACATCACACACTCCCTTAGCTACCGCTGCAATCTGCTCGATATCCCCTCCTTCAGGCTTGCGTGCCAAATTGCTCACCAGACCTTTAGCCCACTTTTCGGTTTTCTCTACTCCCTCTGATTCCACCATTGAGCCTAAAAGAGACTGGTTGTAGACGTTATTAGAACTGCGGACACAGACGCGCCTTTTCCACTGGGGTTCTGCTAGAGCTTCATAAGTAGACAACTCTGATGGCTTGACGGCATCCTTGTTATAGACAATCACCCTCGCCCGCTTGGTCAAGCCAAACCACAGTCCGTCTGGATGGCGCAGGTTTCCTGGAACGGCTGCTTTTAATACTGAGGAAGAGACTGGCTGAAATAATCCTTCTTTCTGTGCCCGCCAGAGACGACCCGCATCAACGGTGATAAACACATCCGCTGGACTGTTTTTGCCTTCAGTTTTAATCCGCTCGATTAGTTGATCGGCATCCGCCTCGATCAGCTTAACTTTGATACCAGTTTTTGATGTAAATTTGTTGTACAGTTCCTCATCAGTATTGTAGTGACGAGACGAGTAGACGCTGACAACTTTATCATCATTGGCAGTTCCGACCCCTGTCTTCTTGTTCGATTGAGGAGAACATCCAGCCGCTACTAATACAGCCAGTCCTGTCAGGGTCGCTACTAAGTTACGTCGCGTCAGTTTCATGATTTAATTCACTCTCATCGTGATGCTGTTGATTTGAATCCTCAAGTTGGGATAACGTTTCAACTTAATGCAACTCTTTCTTAATTGTTCGCCTAACTTTTTGAAAGTATCTGAACTTTGTCAGCTTTGTCAAGAGCGCCTTTCACTCAGCCCACTTCCGCAGCAAATTCGCATAGCTTTTCGAGATTAAATCAAACTCGATTGTCTTGCCCTCTTTGGTAAAAATTGCTCGACGAACCGTGTCTAAATCGAACAAAATCT
>DATNPI010000208.1:0-4234 GCA_036703325.1 Coleofasciculaceae cyanobacterium | reverse complement strand
ATCGCGGCTAACTGACCAGTTTACTGGCAAGGCGTGAAATCTCCCTACGAGCTGGCTTGTTTAAGAGTTGGGCATTAGAGAACACTGGTACATCAGACATTGCCTGTTATGGACTTCTCTCAAGTCTTTCTATAGCCTAACTAATTACCCTCTTTGAGGGTCAATAATTTCCGCCATCAACCAACCCACCTCTGGCAGCGTCAAAAACTCCCCGGCACTCTGCCCCTGCCCTTCGGCAAAATGAAATCCTTGAACTTCGGCGCGTCAGTCATGCCGCGAATCGTTTACGCCGCATCCCACAGCCACGTCTCCATCGCCGACACTTCCAGCTTCTCATCCTCTGGTGCCGGGAATTTCAGTTCAGTTTGCTCAGTTGATTTGATGGATTTAGTGGGCTGCTGCTTGCTGCGACGTGGCACTATCTGTGAGTTCCTCTTGAGTTTGGAGTTGACCGGATACCATTCTAAGCTACTGATAGCTTGGCTTTATTGACTACTCCTTTAGTCTTGCCGTCAATCCAGAAGCGGGAAACATCAGCCTTACCCAAATTACAAGATAACCCGATGAAGTTACTCTATCGAGAATAACTTCATCGGGTTAGGTTGCAGAAGCCTCAATACTCCGTCTCTAAAGTGCTAAAGGTTGGTATTATTTGGTTACAAACCCGTCGGACTCGCGGCAAGCTTATGTTTCCAATTTGGGCTTGCGGCAAAGTTATGGTTCCACTCACTCAAAAATGGATGCGATCGCACCACGGGAGAATGGGGAGTACAGAATCACTGTCGGCAAAGTTATGATTCCAGTAGCGGCAAAGTTATGGGTTAAGTCACACTATTTGTGATTTAAAGTTTGTTTTTGCCGCTCCGGCAAGCTTAGGTGGCAAAAACAAACTTTAAAATGCGGCAAAGTTTGGCTTTAAAGCATAATAGCTGGCAGGACTTACGCAAAATTATCCATTAGTCCCTCGTCCTAGAGTAGGGTGAGTTTCAACGCACCCGATATGTAGAGTTGCTGCGTAAGTCCTGAAATAAGATTTCTTCTTCGCGATCGCAATCACGATCGGCGGGGGGTGTTGTCACTTTGAGAAATTTTAACAATGTTTTTACATTTAACAAGATTCTTAGACTTTTGCGAAGCGGCTGTTTAATAGCCAAAACCTAGGCCTATGCTAAACACAGAGGAATCTAAAGAGATTATTAAATCTTTTGACAAAAACCCAAATTTGTGCTTAACAACATGAATCCTTCAACATTACGACAGTTCTGGTCTTTGGTAGATGCGACTCAGGCTGCAACTCTAATGGCGCTCGATGACACTAAGTTGGTCGAACAGTTGATTGAGCAACTTAAAAAGCAATGTTCGCTCAACAGCTCTCAAACCGATATGATCAGCGCTTACATTCGCTCTCGTATACCTCTGGTTCGTGACTTGGCCCAGACGCGACAGCTCGGATATGCCTAGCGACAGATTCACGCTGGGGCCTGTCTGCAAACTCAGTGAGGGCGAAGCATTTGTACACAAAATTCAGGTTTGAGCCATACATCGAAATACAAATGCTTCGCACCTACAGTCAAATTGTGGACTTTGCAGACACGCCCTAGTTAGAGAGTCAACTCGTTTTCTTCCTCGTTGGGAAGGTCAAAGATAATCTCAAACTTCGCTGCTGGAATGAACCGATGCAAGATTCGCACATGATCATCCGCGTCTTGTCGGTTGCGGAAACGGGCAACAATATAGACTTTAGCGTTTGGCAAAATACGCGCTATTGCCCAAGGGCGATTCCCTACTCCTTCGCAGAACGCTTCGCGAACGGGATAGCTTGGCTTCACGCTTTGATTGCTCGATAGATTTACCATTGAAAGAGTCTCCTTGTTTTAGGGAGTCAAAGCCAGCGTCAGGCCTGTCAAACTTCGGCGCTGGCTTTTGGTTTGTGAGCTGCATAGCTTTTGCCGCTCACAAAAACTAGAGTATCCTATTTATGTCAGTTATGTCAACTACCGCAATTAATATACTATGTATTAATTGACCATATGCAATAATTGAGATAGTTCGTGTTAATAGGGCAGTCATGTCAGAAGAAGAGAAGAACGTAAATTTCAGAGTTTTTCTGTCGGAGATGGATAGAACTAGGTTTAAGGTTGCCTGTGCAAAGAATCGAACTACGATGAGCCAGCAGGCGGTTGAATTGATTCGTGAATGGCTGGAAACTCAGGAAAACGAAACCCCCTCACCTGGTAACAAGGAGTAAGGGGGATGAATAAAGCGATCGCGCTGAGTAGGTAGTGCAAATCAGCCTAATTTTTGATGAATTTCAACTGGACTCAAGCTAGGCTTAACCTAGAGATTGCTCTGTAAGTAGCAGAGTTATTCTCCTGATCCAGTCAGTCCTTGGAGTTCGCGGTCATAACCGCTATGAAAATTTTACTGGTAGAGGATGATGCGCTCATTGTTGAGCCACTTGCCAAAGCCCTGATTGACCAACGCTATGCTGTTGATGTGGCTACAGATGGTCAAGCGGGTTGGGAATTGCTCGAATCCTTTACCTATGACTTAATCCTGTTGGATGTCATGCTGCCCAAGCTTGACGGGATGACGCTTTGCCGGCGGCTGCGATCGCAAGGCAATCAAACCCCAATTCTCCTATTGACTGCCCAGAAGACCAGCAGCAATACAGCCATAGGTTTGGATGCAGGGGCGGATGACTATGTTGCCAAACCGTTTAATTTGCAGGAGTTATTGGCTCGTATCCGTGCCTTACTGCGGCGGGGAGGGGCAGCGTTACCACCACTCTTGGAGTGGCGAAACCTGAAGCTTGACCCTAGTATTTGTGAAGTAACCTGCAACAGTCAATCGCTACATTTGACGCCTAAAGAATATGGTTTGCTAGAACTGTTCCTACGCAACCCGCATCGCATCTATAGCACTGGTGCGTTAATCGACCACATCTGGTCATTTGAAGAACCGCCCACAGAAGACACCATCCGCTCCCATATCAGGACATTACGCCAGAAGCTGAAGGCAGCAGGGGCTTTAGACGATCCAATTGAGACAGTTTATGGCATTGGCTATCGACTTAGACCAGCCGAAGAAAATAGCAAAGCAGCAAAAGAGCAAAAGAGTAAAGATGGAAAAGGGCAGGAAAACAAACGAGTAGAAGAATCTACGGTCGAATCAGAGACTCTAGCCGGAATTACCAATATTTGGGAACAGGTTAAAGAGGATACCAATCGTCGAGTTGACGTGGTTGAGCAGGCTGTGGCACTGTTGCTCCAAAATAAGCTGAGTGACGAATGGCGGCAGCAAGCAGAGCAGGAGGTGCACAAGTTAGCCGGATCGCTGGGCATGTTTGGGGCGGATGAAGGCTCCCGTTTGGCTCAAGAAATCGAAACTTTATTTCAAAAGGGAGTATCGCTGGATCGCAATCAAACGCAGCGCCTCTCCCAACTCGTCACAGCCCTGCGCCAGGAAGTGCAACGTATGAACACCGGGCAACTTCCTGAAATAATCTCAGCGGGTGAACCCATTGATGAGCGTCCCTGTCTGTTAATCGTGAGTCCGAATCAGCTATTGGCTGAACAGTTGGCGGCCCAGACATCGAGTTGGGGAATGCGATCGCAAATCACATCAAACCCCGTTGTCGCTAGAGAGCAGATAACCGATCAGCGTCCGAATGCTGTTTTGCTTGATTTTTCTGCTGCTGACACCCTTGATAACAATTTGACATTGTTAGCGGAACTGAGTGCCTGTACTCCACCAGTACCAGCTCTTGTACTCACAGATCGAGATAGTTTGATCGATCGCGTAAAAATCGCTCGTCTAGGCGGACGGCGGGTTTTACAGCAGCCTGTCACAGCTACTCAGGTATTAGAGGCAGTGAATCAATTGCTGCAAAATACCCGTGTGACTAAAGCAATGGTGATGATTGTAGACGACGACCCGCAAGTGTTAATGGCGCTACAGCGTTTACTAATACCTTGGGGGCTTTATGTCTCGGTTCTCGACAATCCGCTCCTATTCCTGGATACGCTGGAAGCGACCCCACCCGATATATTAGTTCTGGATGTAGAAATGCCCCATATCAGCGGGATTGAGTTGTGCCAGGTGGTTCGCAATGAGCCACGCTGGAGTGGATTGCCCATCCTGTTTCTCACGGCTCATACCGATGCTGAAATCATGCATCGGGTATTTGCCGCAGGTGCGGATGATTACGTGAGAAAGCCGATTGTTGGCCCAG
>DATNPI010000409.1:0-16334 GCA_036703325.1 Coleofasciculaceae cyanobacterium | reverse complement strand
AGTACCCACGGAACGAGCGATGTTTTCTGGTTGCATTGCATCCATTGCTGCTGTGGGTTCATAACCACAATGCACCATGCAATCAGCGCACTGGGGATTGCCACTGGCGCGACCATATTTGCTCCAGTCGGTTTCTTCTAGTAGTTCCTTAAATGTGGTGTAATGACCCTCATTCAGTAGGTAGCAAGGCTTTTGCCAACCGAAAAGGCTGTAGCTGGGACTTCCCCAAGGAGTACATTCGTAGTCCTTCTCACCCGTGAGAAAATCTAAAAATAGCGGGTTGTGGTTAAAGTTCCAGTTTTTTTGACCGCGTTTGTAGGGAGTGAGGATTTCTCGGAAGAGGGCGCGTGTTTGTTCACGCTTGAGAAAATGCTCCTGATCCGGGGCCCACTCGTAACTATAGCCAGGGGAAATCATTATGCCATCGATATTCAGGGTGCCGAGGAAGTCAAAGAAATCCTGCATTTCTTTTGGATCAGTACCCTCAAAAATGGTGGTGTTAGTAGTAACACGAAATCCCTTGGCTTTAGCTGCACGAATCGCCTGAACCGCAATATCGAAGACACCTTTGCGATCAACACATTTGTCATGCAAATCTCGCAAACCGTCTAAGTGAACGCTAAAGGTTAAGTAAGGAGATGGCTGAAATTTATTTAGGTTCTTTTCCAGCAATATCCCATTGGTACAAAGGTAGACAAACTTCTTGCGCTCTACCAATCCCTGGACAATCTCACTAATCTGGGGATGCAGCAACGGTTCTCCCCCAGGAATGGAGACAATGGGGGCACCGCACTCTTCGGCTGCTGCAAAACATTGTTCCGGGGTCAGGTTTTTCTTGAGTACGTCTGTGGGGTGTTGAATTTTTCCACAACCCGAACAGGCTAGGTTACACCGGAACAAGGGTTCTAACATTAAGACCAGGGGGAATCGTTTGCGACCTAAGAGACGCTGAGTAACGAGATATTTCCCTACTTCAAAAGCTTGTTGTAAATGAATCGCCATGAATCTCCTCTCACCTGTACGAATTTTGGATTTTAGATTTTTGATTTTGGATTAATTGTTCACTGTTAGCGGCGGGTTACTAATAGTTAATGCTCTTAGCGATTAGCCATGTCAACATACCCTTGAGCCACAAACCAATCTACAGCATCCTTGAGTGCCGTCCTGATGGGAGACTGAGGTAATCTTAATTCTTTTACGGCTTTCGTGGCGTCATAATACATCGGTTGATGTGCCATCCGGACGCCATCTAGGGGGATGGAAGGCTGTTTACCTAAGGATGCAAGAATTCGTTCATCAATCCAAGCGGCGCTCAAGGGTAACCAAGCAGGGACAGTGCTTTGTGGCGCTTGTAGACCTGTTATTTGGGCAAGTTGATCGAGCAGTTGTTTCAGGGTAAGGTTTTGGTGTCCTAGGATGTAGCGATCGCCTTTTCGCCCCTTCTGCAACGCCAACAGGTGTCCCCATGCCACATCACGCACGTCAATAAAATTTAACCCCGTATCCAAGTAAAAAGGCATTTGCCGACGCAGGAAGCGTAATATTATATCACCTGTTGGCGTAGGTTTAATGTCCAAAGGTCCGATAGGGCTGCTGGGATTGACCACTACGATATCAAGACCCGCCTCCACGGCTTTCCAAGCTTCCTGTTCAGCCAAAAACTTAGACTTCTTGTAGTGACCAACTAGTTCCTCAACAGGACTTTGATGAGTTTCATCCACTACCGTACCTGAAGGCTTACTAACCCCGATTGCGGCAACTGAACTTGTGTAGACAATTCGCTCAATTCCTGCTTTTCGAGCGGCGGCTAGCACGTTGCGAGTTCCCAGCACATTGTTGTGGTAAAGTTGTTCGCGATCGGCTTGCCAAAGCGAATAGTGAGCCGCGACATGAAACAGTACTTGGCAACCCACCATCTGCTGCCACAGGTTAGAGTCGTTCAGATCGCCTTTGACAAGCTCCACCTCCACACCCTGCAAGTTATCAAGACAGCTGCTAGGACGAACCAACGCCCGTACCTCGTAGCCCTCCTGTAGCAGCAAACGCACTAGGTTAGCACCGATAAACCCTGTAGCACCTGTGACGAAGGCTCGCATTTATCTAAAGTTTTGAAATATTCAGTGTTGAATTTTAAGTTACAAGATAGTAACTCAAAACGTTCAGGAAGGCGAGAGGTTTTTTTGCCGGAGGGAAATAGTAAAACTCACATTCCGCCCCCTGAACTATCACACTACTGGTTTTGGCGGAATGGCGAACTCGTTACCCCAGGAGGAGATTAGAGGCAATGGGGAATAGGAGGAGTATTCTAGGTACTCTATATATTCTTAATTCCCCATTCCCAATTCCTCATTGCCAAAACTTATTGAACAATAGCCGCAGGAGGCAGAACTAATTTAGGCGCTGGGGCTGTCCTACGACCATTCTGGGCAACATCCTGAGGCGCATCCTTCGCATCCTTCAGTAAAGCCTCCCGAATCATCCGCGCAATCACCCGTTGCGCCAAACCTCCCGCAATTTTTTGCCCCATACGCTGAGTTTCCGGCTTCATCAGTAATTGAGGAATCATCGGCACCAACTGCATTGGGTCAAAACCAGGAGTTTCTTTCAAAATCTCCCAAATCCGCTTCATATGCTCCGCTGCCTGAGCGTCCTGCACCGTCGTGACTGGTGGCGTCTTCTTATCTGCCAAGCCGATACGTTCCCATAGAGAATAGGTAACCTTGTCAAACGTCCGACGACCATAGGCATCTACTGCCTTGACAATTTCCTCTACCAACTGTTCTCGGATGAAGGCACCACGTTCGGAGAAGAGAAACTCTAGCGTCTGATTCAACACCTGGTTAAGGTCATAATCCTGGCTGCTGCCAGCATTACGCAACAAATTCTCCAGACGGTTCCATCGGAAAGTGCCATCCTTGAACAGCAAATCCTTCAGAGAAGCCCGTAATTGCGGCGAGGGGTCAGTCAGCAGGCGCTTCGCTACATAAGGATAAGCTTTCGAGAGTACCTTGAACTCAGGATCGACGTTAATCGCAATCCCTTCCAGCGTCACCAAGGAGCGAATAATCAGCGCGTAGTAGGCAGGTACTCGGAACGGGTACTCATACATCAGCGCCGATAATTGATCAGTAATGCTCTTGAAGTTGAGTTCCGCCACGCTAGCTCCCAAGGCATCGTTAAAAACATTTGCCAGTGCGGGAATAATCGGTGTCAAATCTGTCTCTGGTGTCAGAAACTCTAGGTTCACATAGTCATGTGCCAAGCCTGCGAAGTCACGGTTCACCAGATGGACAACTGCCTCTATCAAACCGTAACGCTGATAAGGCTTGACCTCGCTCATCATGCCAAAGTCAAGGTAAGCCAGCTTCCCGTCAGGAGTCGCCAACAAATTACCAGGATGAGGGTCAGCGTGGAAGAAGCCATGTTCTAACAACTGTCGCAGGGAACATTGAACCCCCATGTTGATCAGATGCCTCGCATCAATTCCTTGAGCCTTAATGGCTTCCATGTTGGTTAGCTTCGTGCCTGTTATCCACTCCATTGTCAGGACACGACGGCCTGTGTATTCCCAGTAAATTCGGGGAACATAAATATCTGGAAGGTGACCGTAAAGCTTGGCAAAGCGCTCCGCGTTATGCCCCTCATGGCTATAGTCCATTTCTTCAAAGATGCGGGTGCCAAATTCATCCATGATGGCAACTAAGTCGCTTCGCACCCGCTTGATGTTGTTTTGCGCCCATTGAGCAAGGCTGCGCAAAATGTAGATATCCAGGGCAATGCGCCGTGCAAGTCCAGGTCGCTGCACCTTCACTGCCACCGTTTCCCCAGTCTTGAGCTTGCCTTTGTAGACTTGTCCTAGGGAGGCTGCTGCCACGGGTTGTGGAGTGAGTTCGGCGTAAATCTGGTCGGGGCGATCGCCTAATTCTTCCTCTATAAATTGGTAAGCTAGCTCATTGGGAAACGGCGGTAACTGGTCTTGCAGTAACGCCAACTCCTCCAAGAAAATCGGTGGCACCAAATCCGGTCGTGTTGAGAGCGCTTGTCCTACCTTGATGTATGCCGGCCCCAAGTTAGTCAACAGTTTCCGTAGCTGAATCGCTCGACGCCGCTCATTGATGACGCTACGACCCCGAACCCGATCCCACCACATCCCCAAAGCCAAGGAGATAGACGGCAATGCAATATTTAACAACCGACCTAAGACTTGTAGCGGTGCCTTACTGTATTTAGCCGAGATTGCAACTGGATCGTACTGTAGCGCTTCTGTATGGAGGACGGCTGGTTTATCCAATAACGCTTCCGAGGGGGCTGGTGCTGGACTTAACCCATACTCGACCACCATTGGTTCGGCTTGCACTAGCACGACCTGCTCGTCCACTAGGGCTTTTGAGTCTATTTCGGATACTGGGGAAACTGTTTTAAGATTCATATTGGTTATAGACCGACAGGAGCGACTCTGTAAAGTATTGTAACAATAGTTATTCTGGTCACCACAAAACCCAGTTGGTGTGGGCTGGGGTTCACAACGGGTGCTTTCAATCACCTTCGAGCCGAAAAAGTCGCTCTTGTGTTTAACTTGACACTAACTACACTTACGTTTTGGTAGCAATTTTAGCCAGATCGGCTCAAGTACCATTGGTATCTGCTCTTTTTTTATAAGTATGGATTGGATTGGCGTGTATTGCCTCTTCCTTCCAGGTTAAATTTTCTCCAGCTCGTCCCAATTGTAGATTTTGGATTAAACGGGTGATTCGTTAAGTCTAATAGTCGTCGGTCTTAAGCTAGCTTCCCTTTTGAAGTCTAAAATCGCTATGTTGCTTTCTTTACGAATTCATAACTTTGCTTTAATCGATAAACTGGAACTGGAATTTGGTGCTGGTCTGAATGTGTTGACTGGCGAAACGGGTGCTGGTAAGTCAATTATTTTGGATGCGATTGATGTGGCTTTGGGTGGAAAAGTCACCAATCGGATGATTCGCACTGGTACGGAACGTACTCTAGTGGAAGCGGCGTTTCGGGCCGACGCGGCATTGATTGCGTGGTTGAGTGAGCAGGAGATTGACTTGCTCGATGAAGCGGATTTGGTTTGTAGTCGTGAGATTGCGGTTAATCAGGGAAACTTGCGATCGCGATCGCGTGTCAATGGCGTCTTAGTCAATCGGCAACTGATGGATCGACTGCGCGATCGCCTTGTAGAAATTACCGCTCAAGGTCAAACTGTACAGCTAATGGCTCCAGCACTCCAGCGAGGGCTACTCGACCTTTACGGCGGTCCTGCCGTGCTCCGGCAACGAGATCTTGTAGCATCAGGCTACATTACCTGCCAAGAGGCGTTGAAAGCTTTGGAGAAACGGCGGCAGTCTGAGCAACAACGCTTACAACGGCTCGACTGGTTAGAGTATCAAATTCTGGAACTGAATGCTACCAAGCTCACCGATGCTGATGAACTGGAACAACTTGAACAAGAACGCCAGCGTCTGGGCCATGTTGTGGAACTACAACAGCAAAGTTATCAGGTCTATCAGGCACTGTACCAAAACGACAATGGTGCTGCGGCTTGCGCTGACTTATTGGGTGAAGCGGAAGCCGCTTTGACTGATATGGTGCGCTACGACACCCAGTTGCAATCCGTACTGGACATGATTAGTGCCGCCCTAACGCAGGTGGTGGAAGCGAGTCATCAAATTAATGCTTATGGGGATGGATTGGAGACCGATCCTCAGCGTCTGCAAGAGGTGGAGGATCGAATTCAGGTTCTCAAACAGATTTGCCGCAAATATGGGCCAACTCTTACTGAAGCGATCGCTCACTACGAGAAACTCCAAGCAGAACTAGCCGAACTAGGCGGTGAGGGTCAATCTCTAGAAGACTTGGAAAAAACCTATGCGCTATGTCAGGAAACCTTGACTGATGAGTGTAATCAACTTACGCAATTGCGCCGTGCGGCGGCTGAAGAACTAGAAAAACGCTTGGTGGCAGAACTGAAGCCTCTGGCAATGGAAAAAGTGCAGTTTCAAGTGGCGATCGCCCCCATGCCTGCCACAGCCGCCGGTGCCGACCAAGTTACCTTTTACTTTAGTCCCAACCCAGGAGAACCGTTGCAACCGCTCAGTGCTACTGCATCAGGCGGGGAAATGAGCCGCTTTTTATTAGCCCTGAAAGCTTGTTTCTCAACCACCACCGACGCTTGGGGAACGCTGATTTTTGATGAAATTGACGTTGGCGTCTCCGGTCGTGTGGCACAGGCGATCGCCGAAAGACTCCATCAACTGAGTCAGGGACACCAAGTCCTCTGTGTCACCCACCAACCTTTAATTGCCGCGATGGCAGACCGACACTTCCGAGTGGATAAACAAGTAATCGACCAACCCGCTTCACTCCACCCAAAGAAACAATCATCCAATAAACGCAACGGCAAAGCAACGCCTGAACTTGATGATAGACTGGCAGAATCTGAACTTTCTGACATTCGCACTGTCGTCCGTGTCAGTCTCCTTGACAATCATTGGACGCGCCGCGAAGAAATTGCTCAACTTGCCGGTGGACAGTCCGCTCAAGAAGCAATGACATTTGCCGAGTCCCTCCTGACCAAAGCTGCCAGTTGGCGTCAAACTTAGTGAAGGCTAACAGAATACCGTTACCAACACAAGAGTTAAGCCGGAGGCCGAAGGCAAAGATCAACGCCTACAGTTCCCGCACTTCACAGCGTGGGCAGTAGAGGATTTGGTAAAAGGGTTGCACAGCACTCAACTTACTAAGCTTGGCGAACGTGCGAAACTTCTTTTCCTACCCCCGATAGCTGGGCTATCTGCAAGAGCGCTATTCGGCGTCAGGAGCGTCTACCGCCAAATCGCTTTTTGGAGGACTATTTGGAACTGATCACACCTCGTAAGTGATCAATACAACGATTCTGTAAAACTGAAAACACATCTTTTTGGGTTTGATGCAAAGATTATTGGCACTAGTAGCCGTTTTACAGACAGTCTAGCGACAACACTAGCTCAATCGCCGTTTATTGTTGCCGAAAGACTAAACTAGAAGTAAACCGAGATATTGTCTCTGGGCACCTAGTAAAATCTAGGTGAGTTAAGTTTATGCAAGAGTAGTGGCGAAATAAAGTTTCATAAACCTTTGACCTCGTTTAATCTAAGGATTATGATATTCAATCTTTAGTAACGCAAAAGCCAGAAAGACTCAAAGCCCTAAAGATAATCTATAACTGCAATATTCCCTAGAGACAAAAATATGACAGCTGCATCTCCGAATAGGCAGGCTTTAGACAACCAAGTGACGAAGATGAAGGTAGTTGAGCAAGTTGAAAACAAAATTGTGCCTCAACAAAATTCCTCACCTGGCGGTGGTTTAGTCAAGGCTGGAAGAAAGATCTCTGACTTCCTCGCTCCCCTGACCCAGGAAAGCTTCAAAGAGGTTGTCACTGGCGTTGAACATAAACTGAAAGTGGTCAATGAAACCCTAGCAATGCTGCTTGACAGTCAGGGTTTTGAGACCATACTCCAAGAGATGTTGAATGCCATCACCCTGAAGACGGCAGAGATACTGGGTGCGGAGCGGACAACAATATATTTACTGGATGAAGAAAAGTATGAATTATGGTCAATTGTTGCTGAGGGTGATGGGGAGAAATCCATAGAACTCCGGTTTCCAGCGGATCGGGGGATTGCTGGGGAAGTGGCAACCTTCAAGAAAGTTGTTAATATACCCTACGATTTTTATGAAGACCCGCGCTCGGTTTTTGCCCAGAAGACAGAGCAAGCAGCCGGATACCGCACCTACACTCAGCTGACTCTGCCTCTGTTGAATGAGCATGACGACTTAGTGGCAGTTGTCCAATTAATGAATAAGTTAAAAAGCAGTTACGATCCGCAAGCCCCCAGAGAGGAAAGAATTGATAAAGCGGGCTTTACAAATGCAGACGTAGCCGTATTTCAGGAATTTTCCCCTTCGATTCGCCTGATTATAGAGTCGTCCCGGTCATTTTATGTAGCAACCCAGCGTCAGCGTGCTGCCAATGCACTGATGAAGGCGACGCAATCCCTCAGCCAGGTAGGTTTGGATTTAGAAGAAACGCTCAAGCGCGTTATGGATGAGGCGAAGGAGTTGATGGAGGCAGATCGCAGTACGCTATGGCTGGTAGACCGCGATCGCAACGAATTGTGGGCGAAAATCCCCCAAGCAGACGGCTCCTTGAAGGAACTGCGTGTGCCGATGGGGGTCGGCGTTGCTGGCAAAGTCGCTCAAACCGGGGAGGTTCTCAATATCCCCTTTGACCTGTATGACCACCCAGATGGTGATAATGCCAAAAAGACCGATCCAAATACGGGTTATCGCACCTGTAGCTTACTGTGTATGCCAATTTTTAACGCGGATAAAGAGCTAATTGGTGTAACTCAACTCCTCAATAAGAAAAAGAAGGGTGATTTTCCACCCTACAATCCTGAGGAGTGGCCCGATGCACCCGAATGCTGGAAGGCAAGTTTTAATCAAAGTGATATTGCCTTTATGGAGGCGTTTAACATTCAGGCAGGTGTAGCGCTACAGAATGCAAAACTGTTTGCTACAGTCAAGCAGCAAGAGCAAATGCAGCGCGATATCCTTCGAAGCCTGAGCAATGGCGTCATCTCTACGGATAAAGCTGGCAATATTATTGCGGCAAATGAAAGTGCGAAGCAGCTGCTTGGCTTTAGCGATCAAGAAAGCTTAGAGGGTAGATCGGTTCGAGAATTGATCAAGATCAAAGGAGGCGACTTTTCTAAATGGTTCAAAGCCGCTTTAGACGCAGCAGATGAAAAAGCACGCCAGCAATACTATCCAGATCAAACATTAATGTCTAGGGGGACTGAGCAACAACGTAGTGTTAATTTATCGGTTAACACGATCGCCAATGCTAGTAATGCCGCCGAAGTCAGTGGTGCGCTGGTGGTTATGGACGACATCAGCGATGAGAAACGCCTCAAGAGTACGATGTATCGCTACATGACTCAGGAGTTGGCAGAGGAGTTACTAAAACTTGATGATGCCAAATTAGGAGGCGATCGCAAGGACGTTTCCATTCTGTTCTCTGATATTCGCAGCTACACCGCCTTAACCGAAAAACTAGCGGCGGAAGAAGTGGTTGGCATGCTTAATGAATATTTTGAGTCAATGGTCGAGGCGATTTTTAAGTACAAAGGTACTCTCGATAAATACATTGGCGATGCAATCATGGCGGTATTTGGTTCGCCTTTACCTCTGAAAGATCATGCCTGGAGAGCCGTGCAAACGGCGGTGGAAATGCGCCAACGGTTGACGGAATTTAATGAGCGTCGCCAAGCTCATAACAAGGAACAAATCAAAATAGGTATTGGCATTAACTCCGACAGTGTGATCAGTGGCAATATTGGCTCTAGCAAACGTATGGAGTTCACTGCCATTGGAGACGGTGTGAACTTGGGTTCCCGCCTGGAAAGCGCCAGCAAACAATACGGTTGTGACATTATTATTAGCCAATATACCTATCGACCCTGCGCGGATCTGATTTGGCACCGGGAACTTGACTGTATTCGCGTTAAAGGCAAAAACGAACCTGTCAAAATCTATGAACTCGTGGGGCTACGTTCTGACCCAATTGATGATAAAAAGCAGCAAGTGATTGAGGTTTACCATAAAGGACGTGACCTCTTCCTTAAGCGCAAGTTCCGTCAGGCTATGAACGAGTTTGCTTTGATTCTGGAAGAAATTAATCCTCACGATAAGGCAGCTGAGCTACACCTTGATCGGAGTCAGCACTTTCTCAAAAATCCCCCACCCGATGAGTGGGATGGTGTCTGGACGATGACCGAGAAGTAGAACTAAGACGACAAAGCGCCCTTAAATCGCCGCGATGTTGTTGAAAGCCCGCTTCGGCGGGCTGCGCGAGTTTGTCAATCATTGACGAAAAACTCCCTTTAATTAAGAGAAGTCACTTTCCTAGTATCCAAGATTCGATTGCAGCTTCTATATTAGATTAGTTATTAATTAGCTCTTAACGTCCTAGCTAAGGGCTAACTACTTTCTTGCAAGTGGACACAAAGGCAAGATGTTTTCGTCTTATTGAGCTTGTGTGCTGTTCAGCGACCGTCGCCTACTCACACCAGCAACGATCCGGTGCATCCGACGCTACGTGTAAGTCTGATTGTAAAAAGTCATTAGTCTGGATATCTACTGGGATTCACTGCTGGATAGAAAAGGAGCAATGCCTGTAGCAACGCTACACATAGACACGGGTCTTGAAGCATCAGATCGATGGGTATTCCTCTGGACAAATTTTAAACAGACGATTCTTCAGGTAAGTGTTCACCAGCGGTTTCTCTCAACAGATTGAAAGTTGACCTGTAGGCAATTTGGCTGCCTGAATGATGACACTTTTGAAGACTACGAGCGTCGTCCTAGTTCACGCCTAGGGTGTGAGGTGATTACCGCTTCTTGGCCTTAACATTAGAACACCTTGGTTGAGCTACGGCAATGGGAATATGGTCAGGAGTGTATGCGAGCTAGTGTGATCTAAATCGTTGCCTCGGGAGCGATAGACGCATTTAATTGCCGCAGCAACGTCAACAAGCCAGCGCTACCTCTGTTAGAGACAACGTGGGCATCCAGGCGGGCAGAAGGGTGATATTAAGGGTAAATCATTGCTAGTTTTTAGTTAATAGTTGTGAGTGGTCAGATAAGTGAAAGTAACGAGTGGGGAGTTAACTAAAAACTCAAAGCTCCAACCTCAGGGCGGAAATAAAAGCACCGTTCCTACAAAGATTTCTACTGTATTGTCACGTCTAAAACGCGTCAGTGGCGCTGTATGGAGACGTCCGGCATTGGTAGCAAGTCTGACCGTCACTGGCTTACTGCTGTTTGGCCGACAGCTAAGTCTGTTGGAGCCTTTGGAGCTGAGTGCTTTTGACCAGCTGATGCAGCTGCGACCAGCTGTGCCACCAGACCCACGCCTCTTGGTGGTGAAGGTTACCGAACCGGATATCCAGTCCTACCCGCCGTACCCCCTGACTGATGCTGTAATCAATCAGCTCCTCACTAAGCTAGAGAAGCATCAACCCGCGGTCATTGGGTTAGATATCTATCGGGATCTTCCCCAGCAACCGGGTAACGCTGAATTGTCCACTCAACTACGCACAAGCGATCGCATTATCGCGATGTGTCAAAGGAAGAACGCCGAGAATCGAGACGTTGCTCCACCACCAGGAGTCCCAGAGTCCCGTATAGGCTTCAACGACATTCCGGTTGATCGCGGTGGCGTCGTTCGGCGGGCTTTATTGTTCATCACGCTTGCTCCCTCTGCTACCTCTCGCTGCACTACCCAATCCTCTTTCAGCTTTCAGTTGGCACGACAATACCTGAAGACACAAAAAGGGATTGAACCGGAATTGCTCCAGCAAGACGAGCAAGAGTACCTAAGTATGGGTCAAGTAGCCTTCAAACCTCTAATACCTAACGCTGGAGGATACCAACACGGGGATACCGGAGGCTACCAAATTTTATTGAATTATCGCTCTAGAGACCCAGTCGGTGACTCGCTAGCCCGTAGTGTTACCTTAAGTGACGTTCTAAACAATCGGATTGACCCAAGCTGGGTCAAAAACCGCATCGTCCTCATTGGTGTTACTGCTGCTAGCGTTGGTGATGCCTTCTATACCCCCTACTCGCAAGCGCGACGCATCCAGAGAATGCCTGGAGTTGTGGTGCATGGTCAGATAGTGAGTCAACTGCTAAGTGGCGTACTCGATGGCCAACGACTATTTTGGTTTTGGCCCGAGTGGGGAGAAGTCTTGTGGATCTGGTGCTGGTCACTGACCGGCGGGATACTGGTGCGGGTCTTCCGTCATCCGGGAAAGCAATTGCTAGCCGAGAGTCTTGCACTCGGTCTTTTATTAGGAACATCGGTGGCACTGTTTATTGGGTCGGGATGGATACCAGTAGTAGCACCCACCTTGGGGTTGATTGCTGCCACCACTGGTGTCCTGGCTTACAACGCCTACGAGGCTGAACGAGAGCGCCTCAAAGCTGAGAAAGAGCGCCTCTACATTGAGCAAAAAGCTCAGGAACAGGAAAAGAACATCGCTCTTTTGCAGAATCTCTTAAAAGAGAGAACTTATACTCCCTCCCCTAGTCCTTCTCCAACTAAGTCAGATGTGCCGCTTAGGGAAGAGAAAGAAGAAACAGAGTTGCCCTCGGATGATGAATCAGAAGGCGACACAGTAGCTTGGTCAACAGGCGCAGGTAACAACGAGACCGAAACGGAAGAAGGTTCAGAAAGTTCTTCTACACTGTTGGCAGGACACTACAAACTTGGAAACGTTCTGGGTTCTGGTGGGTTTGGTCTGACCTATTTAGCACAAGATACCCACCGACCGGGTGCACCTGAGTGTGTGGTCAAACGTTTAAGACCAGCTCGTCGTGATGAAAGATTTTTACAAGTTGCCAGACGACTATTCGACACTGAGGCTGAAATCTTAGAAAAATTAGGCCATCATCCTCAGATTCCTCGGCTGCTAGCTCATTTTGAAGAAAAGCAAGAATTTTACTTAGTCCAAGAATATGTTGACGGTCATCCCCTGACTGACGAACTGCCGGTGGATAAACGAGTCCCAGAAGTACAAGTCATAGAGTTACTCCAGGGAGTTTTAGAAATTCTGATGTTTATCCATGAACACAAAGTGATTCACCGCGATATTAAACCTGGTAATATCATGCGTCGCCATCAGGACGGTAAGGTTGTCTTAATCGACTTTGGAGCAGTTAAACAAATTCAACCCCAACAGTCGGCTGACCAAGAAAATCTCACGATTGCCATTGGCACTCGTGGCTATGCGCCGCCAGAGCAGTATGCTGGGCACCCAAGTTTTAATAGTGATATTTACGCCTTGGGGATGATTGGGATTCAAGCTCTCACTGGCATTCCTACTCACCATCTGCCGTTGTCATCTGAGACTGGCGATGTCAACTGGCGTCATCTAGCAAATGCCAGTGACGACTTTGCCAGGATTGTAGAGAAGATGGTGCGCTTCCACTTTGCGGCAAGATATCAGTCGGCTGCTGAGGTAATAGAGGACTTAAAGCCACTTCGCTCTTAAGTTATGAGTTATGAGTTTTGAAATGTTAATTCAAAACTCATAACTCAAAGTTCCTGACTTTCCTACGCCCAGAGAACTAAACCTGGCTCATAGGGACTTGAGAGGTGGTTGTGTTTTGGCAACACGCGGAGAGACAAACCCTGTAAACCACTGGAGCTGTAGATAACATCAGTGGTATAGATGCTGTAATTGTGTTCATCGGTTCCTTGGTACTCCATTGGTACTGGCAGACCATTGACAATTTGCCCATCAGCGTTTACTGCCCCCTGATAGAGTTCCACTTGGACATCATCAGCGGTCAGTCCTGCTAGATTAATTCGGGTTTTGACGGCAACAGATTGGTTGACCATAAGTTCAGCTGGTGCAGCAATGTCAACATCTGCAATTTTGATGTCGTACCAGTGTTCAAACAGCCGCCGCTTCCAGCTGGCTAACTCCTTGGCTGGTGTGTAGTCATTGCTCGTCATCGCAAAGTAGCGATCGCTTGTTGGGAAATAGCCGCGCACCGCGTAATCCCGCAGCATCCGGGCTGTGTTGAAGTACGGACAGTTGAGCCGGATGGCTTCCTTCATCTTCGCCACCCACCCCCGAGGAATCCCTTCGCTGTCGCGATCATAGAATAAGGGCGCAACTTCCTGCTCTAGCAAGTCATAGAGGGCGTTGGCTTCCACCTCATCCTCGTAGTTAGGGTCATTGTAAGTTTCCCCATGACCGATTGGCCAGCCAGTGCGAACATAATCAGCTTCATTCCACCAGCCATCGAGAATACTGACGTTGGGCAGACCATTCATCGACGCCTTCATTCCAGAGGTTCCAGATGCCTCGCGGGGACGGCGGGGAGTATTCAACCAGACATCGCAACCAGACACCAGGTGTCGCGCCAGATGGATGTCGTAGTCGGGAACGAAAACCACCTGGTCACCAATCCCTGCTTCACGAATCTGATGGATGATTTGGCGGATTAAATCTTTCCCTGGCATATCCTTGGGATGGGCTTTGCCAGCAATGACAAACTGCACCCCACGGTCTTTGTTGGCCCTCATGATTTTCTTAATCCGCTCCATGTCCCGCATAAACAAGTTTGCCCGCTTGTAGGTGGCAAACCGACGTGCGAAACCAATGGTCAACACGTTCGGGTCGAGGACTTCCTGGGCTTGAGCTAGCTCAGGTGGTGTTGCGCCGCGATCGCGTAAATGTTTCTGCAATCGCTCTCGGACATACACCACCATTGCCGACCGACAGCCTTGGTGATTGCGCCACAACTCTTCATCAGGAATTGAGGTAACACGCTCCCACAGGGGGTCCTCCGCACCTCTTTCTGACCAGCTAGGGCCAAGGTAGCGGTCATATAACTCTTGATTGGATTTGGCTACAACGCTACGAGCATGCACACCGTTAGTAATTGCGGTAATGGGAACTTCCACCAAGGGCAGGTTTGCCCACAACCCTTGGAACATTACTCGCGATACTTCTCCATGCAACTGGCTGACCCCATTGATAAAGCTTGAGGTCTTGATTGCCAGTGCTGCCATGCTAAAGGGTGATTCTAAATCACCGCTATCTTCCCGTCCCAGTGCCAGAAATTCTTCTTTCGACAAGCCAAAGATGTGGGCGTATTGTCCAACGTAGTACATCGCCTTATCGGGCGGGAACAGGTCAAACCCAGCGGACACAGGCGTATGGGTAGTAAAAATCTGTGTTGCTTGCGCCACCTGTTTGGCTTCAGCAAACGAGAGACCCTCTTCCTGGATGAGCTTACGGATGCGCTCCAGAATCAAAAAGGCGGAGTGACCTTCGTTGAGATGATACACCGTAGGTTCGATTCCCAAAGCTTTTAGTGCCCTCACCCCCCCAATCCCCAACATCATCTCCTGATGAATCCGCATATCCAGGTCACCACCATACAACTGGTCGGTGATGTCGTGGTCGTAGGCATTGTTCGGTTCAATGTTAGTGTCCAGCAGGTACAGGGGCACGGTTCCTACTTGTACACGCCAGACACGGGCATAGACAGTGCGGCCCGGATACTCTACTTCGATCCGCAGCTCTGAACCATCGGCATTCCGCTCTAGATGGAGCGGCATATTGTAAAAATCATTGATTGGGTAGCGTTCCTGCTGCCAACCATCAGCGTTGAGGTACTGAGCAAAGTAGCCTTCTTGGTAAAGTAAGCCGACGGCAACGAGGGGCAAACCCAGGTCTGATGCAGATTTAAGGTGATCACCAGCCAGAACGCCTAAGCCGCCAGAATAGATTGGTAGACAATCGACCAGACCAAACTCAGCACAGAAGTAGGCGTAGCATTCGCCAGTTAGCCGTTGTCCGTTAGCCGTTGTCGGTTGTTCTTCGGTTTTGCTACTGCCCCCAAGTGAGACGCTTGTCGGGGCTACCGACTGACCGCTGACTAACCCGCGCTGTTTGCGATACCATGTCCGCTCTTTAAGGTAGTCGTCCAACTGTCGGGACGCTCGTTCCATTTGGGCAAGAAAGCCTTCATCTTCAGCAACTTCGGTGAGCCGCGCTTGGCTGATGGTGCCCAGCATCAACACGGGGTTGTGGCGGCTAGATTCCCATAGGTCGCGGTCTAGCCGTTGGAATAGATCTTTTGTCTCGACGTTCCAATCCCAGTGCAGATTGTAAGCCAACTTCCGTAAGGGTTCAAGCTGCGGGGGTAGGGAAGGAGAGACGTTGAAGGTGCGGATCGGCTGCATAGAGCGACAAAATTCCAAGTCTTACAAGGATAATATTGTGTACTTACTTCTGCCCAAAGTGGGATACATTTAATACTGTTTTATTCACAATTCCCGCTTTACCCTAATCGGCGGTAATGTCTGCCCTCTATAAAGGAGGGGATGAAAACTAGCTAAGATGAAATGTTAAGCATCTGAGTAGCATGAGCTGAGACACACTAACTCTCCCCATGTAAGCTGGAACGTCTGAGAATAGTGATGCGTCATAACTAGCCTGAACCTAACTCAAATAGCGGAAGGAATCTTGAGATCTCGTTGGTGTTTACTCTTGCTTCCCAGCCAAAAAGCAAGCCACCTTTGGGTATGATATGTAAAGCTGTTGCGTGTTGTAACGCATAAGACATTCATCTGTTCATACTCCGGAAAATATCAATATGCTGACCCTCAAGATTGTTGTATACATCGTTGTTAGTATTTTCGTTGGCTTATTTGTGTTTGGCTTTTTGTCAAACGATCCGGCTCGTAA
>DATNPI010000372.1:0-12785 GCA_036703325.1 Coleofasciculaceae cyanobacterium | reverse complement strand
ACCGCCTTGCAGTTCAATTAACCGTTTACAAATAGCAAGTCCAATACCAGTTCCCCCAGTGTGCTGGTTTCGAGACTTTTCAGCCCGCCAGAAGCGCTCAAAAACATGGGGCAAATCTTCTTGTGCAATCCCAATACCTGTGTCAGTCACCGCAACCCACATTCTAGACACTCGGGATTTTATCTCTTCGGCTTGAGTCCAAGCACTGACAGTAATAGAACCAGCTTTAGTGTAAGTGAGGGCATTGCCGATTAGGTTAACCAGAACCTGCTCCACCCGATCAATATCGGCTAGTACTAGAGGCAATTGGTCAGGACATTCCAAGCGCAATACTGGACCATCTTCCAGTAACTGGTCAGAAAATTTTTGCACCAGAGATTCTAACAAGGGACGTAAATCAACGGCTTGAAGTTTAATCGGTAAATACCCAGCTTCTGCCTTAGAAAGTTCTTGCAAATCGTTGACCAAGCGCTCTAGCCGTCGTGTTTCTTTCGCTAGCTGCTGATAAACTTCTGGTGTCGGTTCAATCTGTTCAGCGGCTAGTTCTTCCAAATAACCGCGCAGCACAGTTAAGGGAGTTCGCAGTTCATGGGTCAAGTCACTCACTAGTTCTCTTCGTCTTAATTCCACGTCTTCCAAACTGACCGCCATCCGGTTAAAACTGGTAGCCAGTTGATTGATTTCAGGAATCTCACTGGGTGGCAGTCGCTCATCCAGATGCCCTGCGGCAAACTTCTGAGTAATTTGCTCGATCTGAGTCAAAGGTTGCATAATCCGCTTAGAAACCCAGTAGCTGAGACCACCAGCAGCTGTAGTACCAGCGATAACTGACCAGAAGGTGCTGCGATTCCAGGCCGTTTCAAACCCATCTACCAGGTAGGTACGGGCAAAGCGCAAAGTGACGCCTCTGCCTTCGAGTTGTTGCAGGTGCAAGACAAAGAAGCGAGGGGAAGATAGCTTGCCAATAATCACAAGAGAACTCACTCCCACAATCATCACCAGGAGGTGAGAGAGAAAGAGGCGCGATGCCAAAGGCAGGGATTTCGTACTCCGTAAATTAGACTTACTCATAGTTTCAAGCGACTGCTGAGTCTTCAAACTTGTAGCCCACGCCGATTACCGTCTTCACAAACATCGGATTGGCTGGGTCAGGCTCAATTTTTTTCCGCAACCGTGCCACATGAGTATCCACAACCCGTTCATCTCCAAAAAAGTCATCACCCCAAAGTTTGTCAATGAGTTGGGTACGGTTCCAAACTCTACCAGGTTGACTGATAAATGTTGCCAAGAGATTAAATTCTAGGGTTGTCAAGTCCAGCACTTCTGACTCGCCAGCATTCAGTTGGCGGCTGGCAGTACGCTGATCCACATCAACTGAAAAATGTTGGGTTTGGTAGACTAGATGCTGCCCACCGTGACGCAAACTGCGCCGTAATAGTGCCCGGACTCGGGCAACGAGTTCGGCGGGACTAAACGGTTTGACCAGATAATCGTCCGCACCGGTGGATAGACCAATAACGCGGTCAATTTCCTCACCCCTGGCAGTCAACATTAGAATATAAGGGTCTTTGGCACCGGGCTTTTGGCGAATTCTGGCACAGACCTCCAGCCCATCCAAACCAGGAAGCATCAAATCTAAGATGATCACATCAGGTTGTTGCTTTTGAAAGGCTTGTAATGCTGCTAATCCATCACGGCAGCAGTGGCAGGAAAACCCTTCTCTTTCTAAAGTCAGCTGAATAAGCTTGGCGATTTCTGGTTCATCCTCAACAATCAAAATATCCATAAGCCCATGACACGAGTTTTGAGCATCTCAATACTAATTAGTTTATCGGTGATAGGTTAAGCAATAACAGCTTTAATTTATTTGCCTAATTCTAATTATTTTCTTCTACTTTATAAAGCAATTTCAGGATTAGCGTTTTGCCTATAAGAAGAGAATTTTTAGAAAAAATACCCTGTACTTTATCGCTTTAAATAATGCTTTTTGCGATCGCTTTTCTACCCAAGTCGTAGAGACGTTCCGCCGGAAGGTCTCTACAAAGTTTCGCAAATTCCTCAAAAAGGGGAGAAAGACCCGGATTCGGTATGATTATGCGATCGCCTCACGTTATATAATGATAATCATTATCATAAACCCAATAAATCTGTTGGCAACGGATGGGTCACAGATGTCGCGGATAGCCTGACTCATGCGTTTCACAAACAACACATCCACTACATCCGCTAAAAAATCCGTTGCCAATTGCACCCAATCCGCGAGAATGAAACAGCCCTGCTTACTAAGGGGGGTCGATATGTAACGAGTCAAAAGCCAATTGGTAACATTTGCCAAAGTGAGATGCTCCCGATTCTAGCGATTAGCTAAATATTTGTTAGTTTTGAGTCTTCTCGCCAACCAACAACTAACAATAAACAACCGACCACTAAACAAGAGTTAGAGAGTTTTGAGGATGAAGCGAAAAAAACAGATGCTCAGTCTAGTACTGATGGCAGGACTTAGCTTTTACCTGGTCATCGGTTCACCAACACCAGCCTATGCCATGCACATCATGGAAGGCTTTCTACCCGTAGGCTGGGCAATTTTTTGGTGGGCAATATTCCTACCTTTTTTTGCTTTAGGACTACGCTCGATTACGCACATCGCGCAACAGCATCCTGAAATGAAATTGCTTCTCGCTTTAGCAGGTGCATTTACCTTTGTCTTGTCCGCCTTAAAGATTCCTTCGGTTACCGGGAGTAGTTCCCATCCAACAGGGACTGGGCTGGGGGCAGTGTTATTTGGCCCACTAGCAATGACAGTACTCGGCAGTTTGGTACTTTTGTTTCAAGCGTTGCTGCTAGCTCATGGCGGCTTGACGACGCTGGGAGCTAATGCGATTTCTATGGCAGTGGTAGGGCCATTTGTTGCCTATGGAGTGTATCGCCTAGTCACACAAGTGAGCGGGAAGCAGAAATTGGCGATATTTCTGGCAGCAGCCCTAGCGGATGTGATTACCTACCTCGTGACAGCCATCCAGCTTGCACTAGCATTTCCTGCCCCTACAGGCGGCATATTGGCTTCGTTTGTCAAATTTGCAGGGATTTTTGCTGTGACTCAGATTCCGCTGGCGATTAGTGAAGGATTGCTGACTGTGTTGGTGTGGAACTGGTTAGAGTCTTACAGCCGTGAGGAACTGGAAGTTTTAAAACTAATTAAACGAGGAGCATAAAACGTGAGCGGACAAAAAAAAGGATGGAATAATTGGCTATTAGTGTTCGGGGTAGTCGTTTTGGCAGTGGTGCCGCTGTTCATCGCTCGTGGCTCAGAATTTGGTGGTGCAGATGGGAAGGCAGAAGCTGCTATCCAGGAGGTGCAACCCAATTACAAGCCTTGGTTTGCACCGCTATTGGAACCTCCCGGTAGCGAAGTTGAATCGCTGCTGTTTGCCTTGCAGGCGGCACTCGGTGCTGGGACAATCGGCTACGTGATTGGGCTTTATCGAGGGCGGAGAGAGGGTAATCAAAATTCCCAAATCCATGAGGGGAATGAACATCCAGATTGATACTCTCGCTTATACCAATCGGCTTCGGCAGTTACCCCCCGAACAGAAATTAATCTTTGCTTTGACGGTAGAGTTGATTGCTCTAATTGCTCATGCCCCTACTCAACTACTCATTGTCTTGTGGATGGGAGTATGGACTGTGGGTTATGCCGGGATTCCAGCTAGAGTTTACTTGAGACTGATTGCCTTGGCTTGTGTGTTTTTGTTTATGAGCTTACCTGCTTTAGTCATCAACATTGTCTCCACTGCCCAGATGGATTTGGTACGAGCTGACCAATGGTTGGGTCTAAGCTTGGGTTCATGGGATTTCTACATCAGTCGCAGTGGTAGTGAACAGGCTCTAGCAATTGTGGTGCGATCGCTTGCTTGTGTCTCTTGTCTGTTTTTTGTCCTGTGTACCGTTCCGTTTATCGAACTGTTACAGACAATGCGGCGGCTTGGGGTACCAGTACTTCTCACAGAACTGCTTCTATTAATGTACCGCTTCGTGTTTATCCTCCTGAAAACAGCTTACGAGTTGAAGTTGGCACAGCAGGCACGAGGAGGCGATCGCACCTGGGGCAGAGCCATACGCAGTTTCAGCCTGCTGGTTGGGCAACTATTCAAGCGCACCCTAGAGCGTTATCATCAATTTTCTCTTGGTGTAGCAGCACGAGGCTTTACAGGTGAATTCCAAGTTTGGTCTGGGTATCCCGCACGTTTCTCTAAACGGTATGCGCTAGAAGCACTTATTGGCTGTGCTTGTTTATTAGGGCTAGAGGGGTGGACAAGATTTCTATGAACCCCTGGTTACTGCAATTTGAAGATATTTCTTACACCTATCCAGGCGGACAACAACCAGCTCTCAATCAGCTAACAATATCTATTCCAGCAGGGAAAAAAAGCGCCCTTATTGGCCACAATGGATGTGGTAAATCAACCCTCCTCTTCTTAGCTGATGGTCTCCATAAACCACAGCAGGGAAAAATCAGCTGGCGAACCGAACCGCTCAAGTATGACCACCATTCATTGTGTCGATGGAGACAGAGAATTGGATTAGCATTTCAAGACCCAGAACAACAATTAGTAGCAGGAACAGTGGCTGAGGATATCTCCTATGGGTTGTGTAATCTGCAATTAACCCAAGTAGAAATTGAGCGACGCGTCAAACAGACGTTAGCAGACTTTGCCTTGCAAGAATTGGCAGATCGACCCTTGCATCACCTCAGTTTAGGACAGAAGCGGCGAGTTGCTCTAGCCGGTGTGATGGCACTGCAACCGGAATTATTATTGCTAGACGAGCCGACAGCTTATTTAGATGGAGTGCAGACTCGCAACCTGATGGTTGAGCTAGAACAAATTCATGCGGCTGGAACTACCACAGTGATGGCAACCCATGACCTAGATTTGGCATATCAATGGGCGGATTGGATTTTTATCCTCCATCAGGGGCAACTAATCATGGAAGGAGAGGCAAAAGATGTCTTTGTTCAACGAGACATTCTGGAGGAATTACAACTAGGCGTACCACTTTTATGGGATGTGTGGGAGGCATTACCTACAGACGTATGCTCTAAAAAAGATAAAACTTACCCCAAGACAATTAGTGAATTACGAGAGCGGTTACTAGGCTAGAGCTTGGCATTTTACAATCGCATAGATAACTACTTAGCCACTCTCACGAATAAAGATGAATAACACAGTGTCCGACATCGCCGTGAAGACGATAGACGGTCAGGAAAAGCAGCTAAAAGAATACGCTGGGAATGTCCTCTTAATAATCAATGTCGCTTCCTATTGCGGCTATACGTCCCAGTACGCTGGACTTGAGAAGTTGAATCAGAAGTACCGAGAAGCTGGGTTACGCATCTTGGGGTTCCCCTGCAATGACTTTGGAGCGCAAGAGCCTGGGAGTAACGCTGAGATTATGAAATTCTGCACGACTAACTACGGCGTGAGCTTTGAGGTGTTTGACAAAGTTCATGCCAAGGGTGCCGAGCAGCACCCACTTTATGCTCGACTCACCAGTACAGCGGAGCCAACTGGAAATGTTTCTTGGAATTTTGAAAAGTTCTTGGTGAGTAAGCAGGGTGAGATAGTCGCTCGTTTCAAGAGCAGCGTGACGCCGGACTCACCGGAATTGATTGCTGCAATTGAAAGGGAGTTAGCTAAGTGACATCCTGCGGGTAGTCTTTCAATGGTCAGTGGTCAGTTGCTTTCGCCTAACCGACCACTGACTACTGACTACTGACAAAAAACCATCAGGTAAATATGCAAGTTAAATGTGTAATAGCTTATTAAAGCCCTAGTTTTTCCAGCAAAGGTCGTGTCGAGACAATATGTTTGTCTAAACCCAGCTGCTTGGGGCTAATTCCAAGTGCCAGGGCAACCAGTTGAGGTAAGTGCAAGACAGGTAAACCTAGCTTACGCCCAATTACGTTCTCTACCTCTGGTTGACGAGAGTCAAGATTGAGGTGGCATAAAGGGCAAGGTGTCACCATACAATCGGCACCAGCATCGATCGCTTCCTGAATATGTGCCCCCGCCATCTTGAATGATTGGTTTGTAGCATAGCTAGAAATCGGCCAACCACAACACTGAGTACGACCTCGATAATAAACAGGTGTCGCCCCAACTGTACGAAATACATCCTCCATTGATTCGGGGTGAAAAGGGTCGTCATAGGGGATAGACTTCTGTGCCCTCAGCAAATAACAGCCATAGAATGCGGCACACTTTACCCCTTCCAGCTTACGGGTAACACGTTCTTGTAAGGCTTCCAGTCCATAATCCGTGACTAACGCCCACAGTAAATGTTTGACCTCGGTGCTACCTTGATAAGGTGAACACCCTTCTTTTTTCAGCAGTCCATTAATCTGCTCAACATAAGCGGTATCCGTCTGTTGGAATTCCTTTAACCGCTCATCCACATGACCAATAACACCTTGACAGGTGCTGCAATGAGTCAAAAGTGGCAGATTTAGTTCCTCCGCTAGGGCAATGTTGCGGGCATTAACTGTGTCTTCCAGCAGCTGGGAATCTTCTTTGAAAGTGCCAGAACCACAACAGGCAGCTTTTTTCAGCTCAAGTAGTTCAATACCCAGTGCCTGGGTGAGAACGGCGGTAGATTGGTAAAGCTCCCGGCAGGCTCCTTGAGCGACGCAGCCGGGGAAGTAAGCATATTTTAAAGTACGAGATGACATAACGATCAAAGAGTTAGGTTCTGTCGAGCCTGAGGGGATGCTTCTATCTTCGCTAATCGGAGATTAAAATTGCTAGATAACTTTTTAGGGCTGAGGATCTGATTGCGACTCTGACGGCTGCTTTAGGAAGGCAGGGAGGGCGCACCTTGGATCGTTGCGACACATCCAGTTGATAAACTGTCCATCCCAAACAAAGGCTCACCGCCTAAAAATCAAGCTACCTCGGCTCAAGATAGACGGTCAGTCAAATAAGTTGCATAGTGCACACAGGTAGACTATCTAAATTTTCTACTGTTAGAGGATAACCAGTCGAGAGTAAATACAATTGTGTTAAAAGCCAACTGGAGAAAACTGAATGAACAATGGTTTGAGCGCTCACAAAAAATGTTTCAGCGCGCCGTTAAAGAACCGGATATAACATTAGCTCGGCAAATTTTCCACGCCGCCTGTCTGTCAGAGAAGAATCGATTGGAGTGGCAGTCAGAGTGCTTGCCTCTAAGTGACCAATCTGGAGAAGGGGCTGTTTGGTACAAGTACTGTATAGAGCCTGAATTAAAGCATTTTCAACCTGAGCGCGTCTGTTCCTAAACAGTTCTTTACACCAGTTCACAACTTTGAGTTTATTTATATCTTTAGCGATCGCTCAGCCTGTTACCTAATATCAATTTTCCTTGGACTTGCTACACATTCAGCTCCCCCAGCTCCTCACTCTCATCTCCGGTCTTAAAAAGGGGGGAGAAAGATTACATCTGTTGCAACGGCTTGGGAAAACAGTATAAGTCCTGTATTTGTAACCCACGTTTAGAGAGATCGAATAAAAAAGCCCCCCCCAACCTTGAGAGTTAGGGGGGCTTTGGTGCCGATAGTGCCTCAGTCCTGATATTGATCAGAGAATCGTCCCAATTTCCTTGAGAAAGACCCGCGTAAACGGTTCGATTGAGCCAAGAGTGTACTGTTCTATCAAGCCCTGGCGTCGGATTGAAATGTTCTGTCCTTCCTTAACAACAACAATTGAGTCATCAAAGATATCCCGCGTGAGCATCATCTCCGTCTCCGTGGGATTATTTAAAACTACGATGTTGCTGCCGTGGTAAAACATACCATCCCTCTCCAAAATGTCTTCTCCATACTCGGCAATCAGTAGGTCAAGCTTGGGATTGCGCATCAAGTTTTGGACATTGGTGTTGTAGTCCTTATGCAGGATTTTTTCTGAACGATTGACGAAGACGGCATCACGGCAAACAGCGCCGATTGTCCAGTCTGGGTGTTGGAGAAGAATATGGTCAATAGTTTCCTGGAGTTCTTGAACCGAAATTCGGTTGAATGTAATAATCGGTATCCTTGCATCTGAACCCTCCTTAAAGAAGGTTTCCAGGATATGCGAGGGCACATCGACACTTTCACCAACAGCAGGTCTAAGATGCATAGAAATGCCGGGAGCGGCGTTGATTTCAATAATGCCAAACTCGCCTGATTTCCAGGATTTTGCAAGACTTGAGGCAATTACATCAATGCCAAGGCAAGTAAGCCGGAAGTGCTGGGCGATGTCTTGCGCCAGGATGATGTTGTCAGGGTGAACAGTTTTCGTGGCATCAATGCTCAAGCCGCCAGCTGACAGATTAGCAACTTTGCGAAGAAAGACAGTGCGGTCTTTTTCAATGACGCTGTCCGTTGACAAGCCTTGTTCGTCTAGATACCTCTCCATTGACTCATCCGACTGAATCTTACCAAGCGGCGAGGTTGGTGTGTCTATACGTGCTGGCTTCCGGTTTTCACGCTTGATCAACTCAGCAATTGTTGAGTGTCCATCACCCACGACTGATGCTGGACGGCGTTCTGTTGCAGCGACGAATCTGCCGTTGACACATAGCAGGCGAAAATCTGCTCCCTTGATACTCTTCTCAACGATTACCTGTATTCCTTGCTCCTCAGGAATGGCATCTACTGCTCTACCAAAGGCAAATTTCAGTTCCTCAGCGTTTTGCACATCCGCTGTTACCCCAATTCCTTTATGACCGGCTACAGGCTTGACAGCTACTGGATAGCCAATCCTTTCTGCTACCCTCAAGGCTTCGTCACGGGAGATGACAACATCTCCTTTCGGTACAGGGAAGCCGAGGGTACTAAGAATAGCCTTACAGTCATCTTTGCGGGTAGTAAAGTCTGAATCCAGATGGCTATCACAGTCAAAGGTCGTTGCTACACCGCGAATCTGTTTTTTCCCATAGCCGTATTGCATCAGTCCTTCTTCCCACAAATAAAAGGCGGGAATACCTTTATCGTAGGCGGTGCGTAACAGGGCGTAGACCGTTGGACCACCATAGACAGATTGTCGGAAGTGACGTTGAAGGGTATGGATTTGCTCCTCAAAGGCAAATTCCTGGTCTTGAGTAATCGCTTCAAACCAGTCCCAAACGGCGTAAACCACTGCTCGTTTAGTACGGGCATGGATCGCTTGAACGCTCACCCTTACATAATTCTCATAAGGTTTTAAATTCCAGCGATGGAGGTGCAGCCCCATGTTAAGTTTTCCGACTTCTGCCACCGTCCGGGCAAACAGATGGGCGTGGGAGTCGTAGGACTCCTCAGCCAGGTGTGGGTACTGTTCGCCGATGATCGACACGTAATCCTCTAGAGGTCGAGGCTCTAGATGCCCAGTAAACGTGAAGTCGAATACTAGCGCTGCCGTATCTAAATAGGGGTTTGGCCCGATGTAATGCCTGATGTTGAAAATATCGAAGGCATCGGTCTTTCTAGCATTGATGCGGGGTGCATCGGTGCTTATGTCTAAAAGCATTAAGTATCTCCGTATAGTTGTTAAACAGTCAGAAAAGTTGTCGGCTCAGTAGTCCTTACCAGAGCTTTTGATTGCTGGATTAGATTTAAGGTTGGCGATTACGGCCTAGCAGATTGCTTGAGCCTATGGTTTGGGTCTCTCCCTCTTCTCGCTTCGCCTGAGCAATGAAACGTCATTTTTGTCCTAGTTGAACCTAACCATATTACCGTTGTGTTTTCCTCTATCGAAGGGTATCTAGTACAGGACTGACGCAAAATTATCCATTAATCCCTAGCCCTAGCGTAAGGTGTGTTGCAATGCACACTACATATAGTGTTGCAGCGTAAGTCCTGTAGTAGTCCACCAACTTAGTTGTGACTGGTGAATAGTTGTGTGAGGCCGTGCGATCGCCTTTTTCTCCTCCCTCCCCCTCTCCCTCTCACTTGCTGACATCGGTCAACAATGAGTATTCTTGCTTTTCAAACCCTAGATATAGGTATTTTGTATCGTAAGCTACAACCTTTGAAGGGTGCCAGAAGCAACCACACCGTTGAATATATAGAAGAAAGCCTTCAGGAGGCAGCAGGATATGAATAGCACAAAGACTTCTCTTCGGAGTGAAGTTCGACAACTTGCCAAGCAAGCTTTCCACCTAAAACTGATTTCTGGCTATGGCGATGGTCAATACAGCGACGAGTTCCAGATTGTTCACAATGGTAAACCTAAGCATTTTCCACTAGAGCGCGCCCGCGTTTTTTTGACTAACTTGATTACGAGCAATCATGAAAACTACTGGAGTTTAGAGTAGACAACTGAATCGAAGGCTCAAACCGAGCCATCTGTGTTAGTCAAAAACCACCTTTTATAAAGCAGCGGAGAAAATATCCAGTACTTGATTAAAATATACCCCCGGTTCGACCCTCGCTATGAGGGTTTTTTTTGGATGGGTAAAAGCGTTGAAACTACCTAAAATTCTTGTTTTTCGCGGCAATGGATGCAACTCACCTAAAGGCTTAATAGCCCTAGAAAGTCAAGCCGAGAATTTTCTGTGGGTTTAGTTACGAAAATCTTGAACTAGAAAACTTTATAGTTTCTGTATAAAAATCTACCATTTGGCTGTTTAAGTGGTTGACCTCTTCAGGCTTAATTGAATAATGGAACTTAATTAACCGAAAACCGGGGACCATATGGCGTTGAGCGAGAGTAGTGGGCAGTTAGTGATTATAGGTGGAGCGGAAGACAAGGAAGGAGACTGCACAATCCTTCGAGAGTTCGTTCGACGGGCAGGAGGCGTCAGTGCACGAATTGTTGTCATGACAGTGGCGACAGAACTGCCTAGGGAAGTGGGAGAAAACTATATTCGAGTGTTTGAGCGGCTAGGAGTCGAGGATGTTCGAATAGTTGACACCGTTGAGCGGGAAGATGCCAGTTCAGCGACTTACTTGGAAGCGATTGAGAAAGCCACTGGTGTATTTTTTACGGGTGGTAACCAGGCTCGTATCACCAGCATACTTAAGGACACCGAGATCGACAGACTTCTTCACAAACGGTTGTCTGAAGGAATCGTGATCGGAGGCACAAGTGCGGGAGCTGCTATGATGCCAGACGTGATGATTGTTGAAGGAGACTCTGAGACTAATCCTCGGCTTGAGATTGTAGAAATGGAACCCGGTATGGCCTTCCTGCCTGGGGTAGTGATCGATCAGCATTTCCTACAGCGTGGACGTATAGGACGCTTGCTCTCAGCCGTCTCACAGCAGCCGGTCGTCTTGGGATTCGGCATTGACGAGAATACAGCTATCGTAGTTAACAACAATCAATTTGAAGTGATTGGGGAAGGTGTTGTTACGGTTGTCGATGTGTCAGAAATCACACATACTAATCTGGGTCAAATCTTGAAGGATGAAGACTTGGCGATTTGTGGAGCCAAGCTTCATATTCTTCCACATGGATACCGGTTTGACTTGAAAAAGCGAGCGCCGATTCTTGAGGGAGATTTGGCAGCAACAGCTCAAAACGGATAGGGAATCTAATCAGACACCTTTGGTTGAACCGACTGTCTAATTGCCGTTAGTTGTGAACGGCTTTATAGCTTGTCTTCAGCCACCAAAATACCCATAGGTAGCGCTCGATCCGCGAGTTTGACCTGACCCAATTGATAGCCTAATCCAACGGGTTGGTCAAGCGCTCTAGTTATCAGGCAGTGGACATTCACCCTCTAGGGCACTTCATCAGGTGCCTTTTCTTCGCTAAAGATAATTGCAAAGAACCGGAAAAGTTAACTGGACTGCTGCCTCTTAGAGGCAGCAGTTTTTATTGATAGTTTTCTTGTTTTTTAGAGCCTCTATCTTCTGATGTTAAATTAGCTTGCATCCCTGAGTTCATTACTGCGCTAGCTATATAGCCAAGCACAAAAAAATGCTCCTGGCCTGGAAAAGCTCGGTAAAAGTGATTATCATTATCTTATGAAGAAATGTATACTCTCTGCTGCGCTAACACACTTCATACTTCAGCCTTCGGTTGCCTAATTCAGTTTTAATTCCTCTAAAACCTAGTTTCTATGACTCTTCCAACTCATGCTCTTGGCTCACCGACTGATTTGATACAGCGTACCTTTAGCTGCCGCGACTTGATTCCCTTACAACCAGATGCCTTGTGGAAAATTACCTGGGGGGCGGTCAGAACCTTAACGTGGGATGAGGAAGGAAGACCAACAACGCTGGGATATTGGGGGCCAGGGGATGTGGTGGGTCAACCTTTATCTCGTATTGATCCTTATCAAATTGAGTGCTTAACGAGTGTAGAAGCCGAGCTAATCCCTTTTCACCAGTCTCACCAAGTGTTGGATGCACTCTTTTTGCATACTCAACAAGCGGAAGAACTACTTAGTATTGTTCGCAATGAACGGATGCACAGCCGCTTGCAGCAAATTTTGGTCTGGTTAGCTCAAAAGTTTGGTCGTGAAGTCAACTCCGGACAGTTGATTGACCTGCGGTTGACCCATCAAGCGATCGCCGAAGTGATTGGCACAACGCGAGTCACTGTAACGCGTCTGCTGAACCAGTTTGAGCGAGAAGGAGTTATTAGTCGCCCTAGGCGTCATTATATTGTTCTACGCCATGATCGCTTAGGTATCCCCAATTGAATGGAAACGCGATATGAAGGAATAGATACGCACTCTTCAAGCCATGACAACCAACCCCCTCTGCCTGCCCCCGTTTGATGAGGACGACGCTTCTACGCTCCACGTCATTATCGACACGCCCAAGGGAAGCCGCAACA
>DATNPI010000371.1:0-2616 GCA_036703325.1 Coleofasciculaceae cyanobacterium | reverse complement strand
CGGGTTCCAACTTGTGCCTTTACCTGACCTTCAACGTGAAATACAGTTGCCAGAATTCCTACATGCCGAAGGCGCAGGCAGTCGGTAAGAAATGCCAGATGGTTTAACTCAAATCTTGCACCTGAGTCGTTGTTTACCCCCCTCAGTACCTCCTTGGGTTCGGGGGAAGCTAATTTCTGGCTCTTATTCCCCCCTTGATCAGGGGGGCTAGGGTCTGTTTTCAAACCCGGAGATCCCCCTAAATCAGAGTTAAAAAGCGCTCGAATTTTGGGTGTAGCTTTGCTTCCCCAAAACTTCGAGCAAGACCGGGGGACTTGGACTGAATTCTCCCCCCTTGATAAGGGGGGCTGGGGGGGATCTGAATCTGGCGGGGAAGTTTGAAAACACGCCCTAGCAGGGTGGTGCAAGATCTGAGTTAACGAACTCTCTTCCTCTAGTCGCTCAATGAGAATCTGGACGATGCCATTGCAGCCCAGTCCGAGTCCCCAGATTATGTCCTCATCGGACATTGTGTCGTACTGCACAACGATAGGTTTGCCCGAAGTCATGACTTCTTGAGCCTGCTCGAAAACATCACCCTCTAGACAACCACCGCTGAGGGAACCGACCATTTGTCCGTCTGAGGTCATCAGCATTCGAGCACCAGGGCGTCGGTAAGTAGAGCCAGAGGCTTTGACGAGGGTGGCGATCACTGCTGTTTTACCGCCAGTTTTGACTTTCTCAAAGGCTGCAACAATATCCTCTAGCTCTTTCATAAAGTAATCGATAATGATTGCTACTGTTGCCGCATTGCTGGTGATGCCAACTAGCGCAGAACTCTCATCTCAATTCTCACTCAACAACTTGCAGGACAATCTTGCCGCGTGTACGACCGCTCTTGCTCATCTCATGCGCTTGTCGTGCCTCACTCAACGGCAACACTGTCTCAACGAAGGGCTTAACTTTTCCAGAATCTATCAGCGCGGCAATCTCGCTGAGTTGGCTTCCATTGGGTAGAACGCCAACCATCTTACTCCGCACACCGTGCTGTGCGGCTAGTTCTTTTGAAGGTGGCTCGACGATAGAGACGAGAAAACCATCTTTGTGCAACACACCAAACGATCGCACCTGCGTGTCACCGCCAATCGTATCAAGGACAACATCCACGTCATGCACAACCGTCTCAAACTCGGTGGCTTGATAGTCAATGAACTCATCAACTCCCAGTTCGCGGACGAAGTCGGCATTGCGTGCCGATGCTGTACCGATGACATAAGCCCCGTTTGCCTTCGCTAATTGCACCGCCATCGAACCGACACCGCCTGATGCAGCGTGAATTAGCACCTTTTGATTGTTCTTAAGGTTAGCTGTATCAAACATAGCTTGCCATGCTGTCAGCGCTCCAACTGGGACAGCAGCGGCTTGCACGAAATCGAGCAACGCAGGCTTTAAGGCAATTTCTTCTTGCTTGGCAACTATAAACTCGGCATAAGCACCATCGCGAAGCAAGCTGGTGTAGGCATAGACTGGATCTCCCAGCTTGAATTTATCCACTTCCGGACCAACGGCTTCAATTGTTCCCGCAACATCCCAACCCAGAATCAAAGGCATCTGGTGGTTGAACATCTCTTTGCCATAGCCGCCGCAAATTTTCCAGTCAACCGGATTCACACTCGCCGCACGAACGCGAATTAAAACCTCGTTTGTCAATGGTGTCGGTCTTGGAGCGTCTTCGTAAACTAAGGTTTCCGGCCCACCGTGAGTGTGAATACGCACTGCTTTCATTGTTGCCATTGCGTGTTTTCCTTTTGAGTCGGTTTGCAGCGGGCATTTATATAATTTACAGTACCTTGTTCGGCGCGATCGGCAAATCGCGGATGCGCTTGGAGCGATAAACGAAACCAACAGTGTAAGGTTGGACTCTGCACAGCACTTTAACGGCTGAAGTCAAGTGTGCCAGACAAATTCCAAACGAAGGATATCCGACTTTAGCTTCACGTCAGTTGCAGTGTTCTGTTAGACCTCTTTAACTCCAAGTATTTTTAGATTTCTTATCTGGTAAGGCAGCGGAAGTATGTTAACTGTCGATTTGTTTTTTCTTTTCGATCCATATGCTCCAAAGCCAATGAGCATAAATCAAAAGAACCATACACCTCATGCATGACGAAAGCTATTTTCAATAGCTGGTGGCTTGAAAGTTGGGGAAACGTTGTAAATTTCTTTACATATACGGCATCTGCCCACAAAACTTGGTTTAAACCTGCATAAATATTATCATTTACTATAAGCGGTTTAAAGGCGCGACAAACAAGTGGAGTGAAGCAGTGCAGGTAAAATCCTGCTTCCCGTAATGTTTGATCTAATTCAGCGAAAAGCGGTTGTTCTTTATAAAATGGAACAAATTGTACCTCTATATGAATTACTAAGGTGTCTTGCAGTCGTCTAGATGCACCTTTTATGACTGATAATTCACTCCCTTGCACATCCAATTTTAGATAATCTACACTTTGAATCTCCTCTATATCATCTAATCTTCGAGTAGATACTTTTTGAGTATGAATCACTTTTCCCCACTCGCCAAAGCCATGAAAATGATTTAAAATTTCCAGATCTGGCTCTAAAAGAGAACTCATTCCT
>DATNPI010000367.1:0-9753 GCA_036703325.1 Coleofasciculaceae cyanobacterium | reverse complement strand
ACTGAACATATGAACACGACAGAAGGATTAATTTGCAGTCATGTGTATTTGCCTCCGCCTCACTGGTATCGCATCTTTGTTAATCGGTTTGCACCTGTTCAGCCTAAAGTTAGCCGATACTCGAGTGGAACTTAGTCAAATTAATAACGTCTCATCGAACCAGCTAGTTGCCGCTTCTAATACTAATAGGTCACAAAGAATTGATCTAAGTAATCAGTTCAGTAAAGACTTCAATCCGCCAGACAATAGTGGTCCAGATAATACCCGAGGTTCTGGAACCCGTTAACCTACGTTGTTTTCCCGTAGATGTGGCACACTACAGCCCGACGCCAATAAGTAATAGGTGCCTGCCCCAATTATCAACTACCAATTACCAATTACCCGCCAATGTATCGGTAATAGACAAAAATAAAAATGGTATCACTAGTATTTGTTTGGGGAACAAAATAGTGAGGATATTAGTCACAATTTCAATGATTCAGGATGCTTTCATAGCGCAAAGTGATTTTCTATTCATTTGTGACTCGATCATTAGTAACCCAATCATGATGCTTTTATTGATGGCGATTGCCACCAGTGGTTCTTTTGCACTAATGTATGGACTTGCCAGTTAGGATCTGGCTGAGGATAGTCCAGTCGGTAATGTCCACCACGGCTTTCTGTGCGAAAGGCAGCGCTTTTAAGAATTAAGTGTGCTACGTCCAATAAATTGTAAGTTTCTCCCCAAGTCCGCAAGTGTCGGTCAGCATCCGGTAAGTCAAACCTGACCGTATTAACAGGGGATAACTTCAACAAGTGTTGACTCAGGGGAAGAGCAGCGAATTCCTGTCGCCAGACCTCTAAAGTAGCGATCGCATTCTCCAACACATCTTGTTGCCGACAAATACCAGCACTTTGCCATACCAGGTGTTGTAACTCTACACGTAGTGCTGCGATTTTGTCTTGTTGAATTGACCAGTCTTTCATGGCCAAGTCTTGAATAGGGGATGGCGAATCGGGAATAGTCAATTCATGATTCGTTATTTGTAATTCCTCAGGCGTCAATTTTGACAATTGGGCACCAAAGACAATACATTCGAGTAGCGAATTGCTGGCCAGACGATTCGCGCCGTGGACGCCAGTACTGGCTGTTTCCCCAATGGCATACAAACCAGCTATCGAAGTGCGGTTCATTAAGTCCGTTGCAATTCCGCCCATCCAATAGTGCGCTGCTGGTGCGACGGGAATCGGCTCGTGGAAGATGTCAATCCCCCAGTGCTGACACACCTGGATAATGTTGGGAAATCGGTGGCGAATTTTATCGGCTGGAATGGGTTGTAAGTCTAAATAAACGCGATCGCTCCCCTCAACTTCCCCCATCCCCACCCTAGTAGGGGCAGAGGTTTGCTGCTGTAAGTGGCTAAAAATTGCGCGACTGACCACATCTCTAGGCGCAAGTTCACCAGCCGGATGATAATCAAAAGCAAACCGATGTCCTTGGCTATCTACTAAGTGGGCACCTTCTCCCCGTACAGCTTCGCTGATCAAGAAGCGGGGGGCACCAGGTTTTGTTAGGGCGGTGGGATGAAATTGCACAAATTCCAAATCTCGCAAGATTGCCCCAGTACGCCAAGCGATCGCCACCCCATCGCCAGTACTGACCTCCGGATTGGTTGTTTGAGCAAACACCTGACCGCCACCACCAGTTGCCAGTACCACTGCCCCTGCTCGTATCCAGTTAACCTGACTGTTGTAAATCAGGCTTATTCCCTGACAGTGCCCCGTTTGGGGATTAAGCCATAACGACAGGGCAAATGCCTGCTGTAAAACCGTGATGTTCTGGCGGCGCAACACTTCAGAAGTTAGAGTGCTGACCATTTTCCGACCCGTTGTATCAGCCGCATGAAGCACACGAGGACGAGAGTGAGCCGCCTCCAATGTCAAAGCTAACTGGCTCCCCTTGCGATCAAAAGCGACGCCCATGTCTACCAGAGATTGAATACACTCCGGTGCCTGCTCCACCAGAAATTTCACAGCCTCCAAATCACAAAGACCTGCACCCGCCTGCATCGTATCTTCGATATGCAACACCGACGAGTCTGCTGGGTCAATTGCCGCTGCGATACCGCCCTGCGCCCAGTCACTAGCACCCGTCGATAAGGTATCTTTCGTAATTAAGCCAACTTGCAAGGTATCTGATAGACAAAGCGCTGCATAAAGCCCAGCGGCACCAGCACCTACTACTAAGACATCAAAATGGCTAGGAATGTTCCGCTGAGGTTGAGAATCGGAGGGGAGTGGATTCAACTTCGATCAGTTCCTGAAGGAATTTAATAAATTTTAATAAATAACCCACCCCATGAAGGAGTGGGTTGAACCAAGAATTTACCGATTAGTGACGTTTTTAGTAGATGCCAGGGTTGTAGCGATCGCCACCTTCCACGAAAGTTGGATCGGCCTCAGTCACCGCAAAATTGTCAATATTCGCTTGCAGCAGCTCCTTCTGGCGCTCGCTGAGTCCCGGAATTTCCAGAACATCCTCTACGGACTTGTAGGGAGCATTGTCAACAACTTTTCGAGCCAGGGTAGGGTACATCCCTGGATACTGCCGAAAGGCTCGAACATTGGTATTGTTTAAATCGATCTTTTTGCCGAACTCCGTAGCCAGCTTGTCGTCAGCACTATTTCGCAGGGGTGCTTCCGCAACCAACACGGGTGATGATTGCAAAGTAACATTACTTAAAGAAGCCGCGTACACCAAAGGCATCGGCGAAGCGCTTGCACTCTGGGGCAACCCTAACCACCCCAGGCAGCCCACCAACAGAACCATGACTGCTAGTAGACGAACCAATCTTTTCATCAACTTAACTCCTTACTTACACAACACAGCTTGAAGAGAGGCTGATCTCTCTTCGGTTAGTTTAATTTTTGTTTTCTATCATCTCATTTTATAGAACATGCCGTAAAACCCATAGCCTTTAGGGATGGGATATGGGGTGGAAACGAAATCGGAGGTCAAAGCTCTACTACTCCACCGAAATCTTAAATAGATCTAAATTCCGAGCGAGAAATCGGTGTTTTTTTGATTCTCTTTGATAAGATGAGAAATTGTCTTTTTGGAGCAATCACGAGGAAATTATAGTTATGGCTCTACGATTAGGCGATACAGTACCCAACTTTACTCAGGCTTCTACTGAGGGTGAAATCAACTTTCACGAGTGGGCAGGCGACAGCTGGGTAGTGCTGTTCTCTCACCCGGCAGACTTTACACCGGTTTGTACCACCGAATTAGGTACCGTTGCCAAGATCAAGCCGGAATTCGACAAGCGCAACGTCAAAGTGCTAGCACTGAGCGTTGATGATGTTGACTCCCATAAAGGCTGGGTGGGAGACATCGAAGAAACCCAGGATACAACTCTTAACTATCCAATTTTGGCGGACCCGGATAAAAAGGTCTCTGACCTCTATGACATGATCCATCCCAACGCCAATAATACCTTAACGGTACGTTCTGTATTCATCATCGACCCTGAGAAGAAACTGCGGCTAACGTTCACCTACCCCGCCAGCACCGGTCGCAACTTTGACGAAATTCTGCGGGTGATTGACTCGCTACAGTTGACGGATAACTATAAGGTGGCAACCCCGGCTAACTGGACAGATGGCAATGATGTGGTAATTGTCCCATCTATCAAAGACCCGGAAGAATTGAAGGAGAGATTTCCTAAAGGTTACGAGGAAGTCAAGCCCTACCTGCGGATGACCCCTCAACCCAACAAGTAGACGTTTTGAGCTGTATAGCTTTGTAGGGTGGGCATTGCCCACCCTACAATGTTCATGGCACAAAGTCATATAAATATCACTTCGCGCTTTTTGAGTCAGCTATAAAAAACAAGTTAGAACTTATCCTGAAACTACGGCAAATACTCAAAAAAAATGGATATCAAATCAGGGTTTCTGGGAACCATTGGCAACACGCCGCTCATCCGATTAAACAGCTTCAGTGAACAAACCGGTTGCGAAATCCTTGGAAAAGCAGAATTTCTCAACCCCGGTGGTTCCGTGAAAGATCGAGCAGCGCTTTACATTATTAACGATGCCGAAGAAAAAGGCTTACTTAAGCCTGGGGGCACGGTAGTTGAAGGTACTGCTGGCAACACCGGCATTGGTCTAGCTCATATCTGTAATGCCAAGGGTTACAAGTGCCTAATTGTGATCCCAGACACTCAATCCCAAGAGAAAATGGATGCTTTGAGGGCGCTAGGTGCTGAAGTTCGCCCCGTCCCTGTTGTGCCTTACAAAGACCCCAATAATTATGTGAAGCTTTCTGGACGCCTTGCCGCAGAGATGGAAAATGCCGTCTGGGCTAATCAATTTGATAACTTAGCAAACCGACTAGCTCACTACGAAACCACTGGCCCAGAAATTTGGCAGCAGACTGACGGGAAAGTCGATGCCTGGGTTACCGCCACTGGCACCGGCGGCACCTTGGCAGGTGTCTCCCTGTACTTGAAAGAAAAAAATCCCAACATCAAAACTGTTGTAGCTGACCCAATGGGCAGTGGTCTGTACAGTTATGTCAAGACTGGCGAGATTCATATTGAAGGTAGCTCAATTACAGAAGGCATTGGTAATAGCCGCATCACGGCAAATATGGAAGGCGTTCCCATAGATGATGCGATTCAAGTGGATGATCGCGAGGCGGTGCAGGTAGTTTACCAACTGCTCAGGAAAGATGGGCTATTTATGGGGGGTTCTACAGGCATCAATGTGGGAGCGGCGGTGGCTCTTGCCAAACAAATGGGGCCGGGTCACACTATTGTCACTATCCTTTGTGATGGCGGTTCCCGTTACCAGTCGCGGTTATTTAATCAGGAATGGCTGGTGTCAAAGGGACTTTTACCGGATTAGGATGTTTTTTTCAGACTTCATACTTTATACTTCAGCCTTCAGTTGACCATTGCCAGCAGGTCAAATGCCAATCTTGCCCTTCCACGGCAAGAGCGGCCACGTAATCAACGGCGGGTGTCAGTGTTTTGAGAGACCAACGAGCAGATGCTTGTGGATCTTTTGCAATGCTCAACAGCCTAGCTGGTTCTCCTGGAGCTAGGGAAACCTCAATCTGTTCCAACTGTGCCAATCCTTCACCAGTGGCTTTAAGATAAGCTTCCTTACGAGTCCAGCCGTTAAAAAATGCCTCTTGCTTCTGGCTGGAGGGGAGGGAACGAATTACGGTATATTCGCGGTTAGAAAAGAAGCGTTTAGCTAGCTGTTCAACATCGGAAGTCTGGCGCATATGCTCGATGTCGATGCCAATTTGGCGATCGCGTGTAACAGCATACAGTGCTAACCCCTGAGAGTGGGATAAATTAAAGTTGAGCATCCCGCCAGTAACAGTATTCGTCAGAGCTGGTTTGCCACGAGAACCATAACAAAACTGTAGCTGCTTCGGCTCGATGTTAGCGTAGCGACCGAGGATTGTCCGGAGTAGTCCGCGACCAACGATGAAACGCTTCCTATCTCGTTCAAAGTAGAAGCGATCGCCTCGGATTCGCTCATCCTCAGAAAGCGTTTGTGCCAGCTGTTGAACCAGTGGGGTTGGTTGTTCCAGAGAAGCACACCAGACATGGACATCATTGCTTGATAACACTAAGTCTGCTGGCGGAAGAGACCATGTAAGACTGTGATTAACCACAATTTGATCCCAACAAGTGGATAAAGAGTAAGTGTAAGCCGTACATTGCTTTATTCGTTTGGCGATCGCTCATACAATAGCGAAGCTTTAATCCCCTAAGACATTGAGCTTTTTGGGGTTCAGTATTCATGCATCTGTCAAATATTTTTAGCCCCCGATCACATTAAAAATTCTTTTTCTATTAGAAAGGAGACGAAATTTTACATAATCTCAGTAAGAACTTTTACGCTTACTGCGTCTAAATGTATTTTTTTGAAAAAGCTCTGGCGACCTCTGATGTTTGACGAACTCTGCCAAATGAATATACTATAACTGTTGAAATAATTAGTTCAAAGACACCTACGATAGTGTTGAGAAGGCTCTGATCATCGTTATAGCAGAGTCTTTCTCATTGGGTTAAGTGTCTTTAATCATGATTGAGAGTCTAGAATCTTCGAGGCGAGTACTAGTGTGTCAGAACCGCAGCTGCCGCAAGCAAGGTTCGGCATCTGTATTGGCTGCTTTTCAATCGCCACTAGTGACCAATATCACAGTAGTTGGTAGCACTTGTCTGGGAGAATGCGGCAACGGGCCGATAGTACTGGTGATGCCTGAACAAATTTGGTACAGCGGCGTCCACCCTAGCGAAGTGCCTGCGGTGGTCAAACGACATCTACAAGACGGGCATCCCATGGTGTCTATGCTTTACCCTAAGTATCATAAGCCTGATCAGCAGTCATAAGCCATACTGCTCAGGTAGTAATACTTTTGGCAGAACATCATCGGGTGCAAGGGTAAGAAATGTTGAACCAGACTTGGCTACAGCCAGCTTAATCTGAATTGGTTAAGCTGAGTAAAAATACCTAGATGGTTTCAGCAAACGGCCAATCATCGTTACGCTTTATGGAATACCTGGACGAGAGTGACAGCCGCCTGAAGTTAGCCCTACAGGTTACAAACAGTAGTATGTGGGAATGGAATATCCGAACGGGTAAGGTTGCTTGGTCTGAGAATTTTGAACAGTTGTGTGGTGTATCCCCAGGGACGTTAAAAGAAACTTATCGGGGTTTACTAGAGCGGATTTTACAAGCTGATCGTCGGTCTGTCACTCAAGCGATCGCCCGTGCTCTAAGAGAAGAAGCTGAGTATAACATTGAATTTCGCATCGGTTACCCGGATGGGAGCATTCGTTGGCTGGCGACGCAGGGGCGAGTTGCTCGTGACAAGAACTCTCGACCCGTTAAGATGACTGGAATTTGCCGGGACATTACCTTAGATAAACAGGTAGAGGCAGCACAGCTTCAGGACGAGACACAAAATCTAGATTCCCAGGGGATTAGCCCTCATAAATCAGCAAGCGTGTCAGTTGAGTTAATCTCGGCGATAGCCCGTGACTTCGCTCTGGTAAAGCAGGCAGAGGCAGCATTGGCACGTAGTGAAGCCAAATGGCGATCGCTTATTCAAAACTCCTCTGACCTGATTACGATTTTGTCTACCGAAGGCACCATCCTGTATGCAAGTCCTTCTATCAAACGCCTCCTAGGTTACTCACCCGTAGAACTGGTGGGACAGCCGGTTTTAAAGTATATTGCTCCTCAAAATTCAACAGTGATCGCCAAAGCACTAGAAGATTTGTTAGTGGCAGGTTATGGCGTGACCTTGCCACCTATGGTGTTCCGCTTTCTGTGTAAAGACGGGTCTTGGTGCTTTTTAGAAGCAACCGGCACCAACCTCTTAGCTGACGAGGCGGTGGGTGGCATTGTGATCAACTCTCGTGATGTTTCAGAGCGTTTCAAAGCGCAAGAGGCGCTGCGGCAAAGTGAAGTACGTTTCCGAGCAATCTTTGAAGGTGCAGCTTTAGGAATTGCCCTGTGTGAACCCACAGGAGGCCTACTCACTAGTAACCCAGCTCTGCACAAATTGTTTGGCTACAGCGATATTGAGCTACGCCAGCGGACAATCACTCATCCTGACGATATAGCTACCGACACCAACCTCTATCAGGAGCTACTGGCAGGCTCTATCCCTTCTTACCAGATGGAGAAGCGTTACTTCCACAAAGATGGTCATTTGGTTTGGGGACGCCTAAGTGTTTCCCTTGTCAGGGATAAAGCAAAAAACCCTCTGTTTGTTGTAGCGATGGTTGAAGACATTACTGCCGCTAAACAAACAGAAGCTGAACTATTACGCATTAGCAAAGCCGTTGAAAATGCCAGTGATGCTATTAGTATTTCTGACACGCTGGGGTCAAAGCTCATTTACCTCAATTCCGCGTTTTGTCAAATGTTTGGTTATAGGCTGGAGCAGCTAAACGCCTCTGGCGGCTCTGCTATCCTCTTCAGTGATCCCAAGACCATGCACGAGGTGTTTGCCATTGCCATCAGTGGTAATTCCTGGAACGGCGAAGTCGAGATGCTTGACCGGAGTGGTGTCATCAAGCAGATTGCTCTGCGAACTGATGCGATTAAAGATGTAACGGGTGAGGTAGTGGGCACAATCGCCATTTACACCGATATCACAGAACGCAAGCAGGCAGAAGCAGCGCTGCGGCGTTCCTACCATCGCGCCGAGTTAATTAAACAAATCACGACAGAGATTCGCTCCTCGCTTGACCTGCCATACATCTTCGAAACTACAGTGACGCAAGTTGGACAGGCACTGCAAGTTAATCGCTCTCTAATTTACCTGTATCAAGACGCTCCACAACCCAGCCTGTCTCTGGTTACGGAGTATTTAGAACCAGGGTACTCCTCCTTCCAGGATTTTGAAGTGCCGGTGCAGGGGAATGCTCATGTAGAGCGGGTACTGGCAACCGATCAGGCAGTTGCTTCAAACGACGTGTACGCCGAACCGCTACTAGAAGCCGCCGTACACCTGTGCCGTGCGATGGAAATCAAATCTATGCTCTACATTCGCATCTCTTATCAAGGCGAACCGAATGGCATAATTGGCTTACATCAGTGTGATTCCTACCGCATTTGGAAAAGCAGTGAAATTGAGCTACTCGAAGCTGTTGCTGCTCAAGTCGGTATTGCTTTAGCTCAAGCTCGTCTTCTGGAGAACGAAAAATCCACAGCAGCACAACTGGCTCAACAAAACTTGGCACTACAGTTATCTGAAGCGCGAGCGAACACCAAAGCAACCGAGCTAGAACACGCGTTGTGGGAATTACAACGCACTCAAGCTCAGTTAGTGCAGACTGAAAAAATGTCTAGCTTAGGTCAGCTACTCGCAGGAGTAGCTCACGAAATTAATAATCCTGTTAGCTTTATCACCGGTAATATTGGCTACGCCTGTGACAATATCCAGGATTTGCTAGGAGTCGTGAACCTTTATCGGCAGTACTATCCCCAACCATCAGAGGTAATTCAAAGCGAGATAGAGGAAATTGACCTTGATTTCCTAATTCAAGACCTCCCGAAACTGCTAAGTTCAATAAAAGTTGGTGCTGACCGCCTCCAGGAGATTGTGCTGTCGCTGCGGAAGTTTTCAAGGCTTGATGACGCAGAAATGAAGCCAGCAGACATTCACGAAGGCATTGATAATACTCTCATGATTTTGCAAAATCGCTTGAAAGCCAAAGGGGGAAGCCCTGAAATTAAGGTGATTAAAGAGTATGGAACGCTGCCACTGGTGGAGTGTTATGCAGGGCAGCTGAACCAAGTGTTTATGAATTTGATTGGCAATGCGATCGATGCTTTGGAAAGTGGAACAGGAGGAGGAGGGGAGAAAATTCTGCCCAATTCGGGAATAAACCACCAAACCCATCAGGCAAAAACAGCATCCCGCTTCGCTAATATCTCCTCACCTAGTATCAAGATTTCTACGGAAGCTAAGAACAACAATCGGGTGATAATTCGTATCAAAGATAACGGATTGGGCATGACGGAGGAGGTACAGCAAAAGTTGTTTAGCCCTTTCTTTACAACGAAACCAGTGGGTAAAGGTACAGGGTTAGGGTTGTCGATTAGCTACCAAATCGTTGTTGAAAAACATAGTGGAGAGTTGGACTGCTTTTCTGTGCTAGGGCAAGGCACCGAGTTCAGCATTAAAATTCCCATTCAGCATTCTCATGAGAAAACAGCTTAAAAATATCGTAA
>DATNPI010000366.1:0-2284 GCA_036703325.1 Coleofasciculaceae cyanobacterium | reverse complement strand
CGCTACTGAATGACTTTGTGCATAGTCCACCAACATCTCCATCATGGCGGGAACTGAATTCCACAGCGTTACTCGTTCGCGTACCATTAATTCAGCCCAATGACTGGGGTCTTTAACGCCACAAGCATCAGGCATAACAATCGTTCCGCCAGCAATCAAAAGACCAAAAATGTCATAAACCGATAGGTCGTGATTGAGAGCGGTAAGATCTAAAATTCGGTCTTGAGAACTAACATTAAAACGCTGATTAGTGTGAACGACGACATTAGCAACGTTGCGATGAGTAATCATCACCCCTTTGGGCAACCCTGTAGAACCAGAGGTGTAGATAACGTAGGCTAAATCGTCAGGAGTTTGGACAGGCTTTAACGGTTCCTTACTCTCTGTCGCAAAGTCTTCAACGTCTATACACAGCCGCCCAACCCTCTCAGGCCAAGAAAGTTTCTTGTCTAAACAAGATTGGGTAAGAACAATGTCAATTTGGCTATTTTCTAGTAGATATAAAAAGCGCTCTTGAGGTAGGTTTGGAGCGATGGGGACATAGGCAGCACCAGCAGCCAAAATGCCCATAACTGCAACAATTTGCTCCCATCCCTTTTCCATGACTACGGCTACCAATTGGTTGGGAGTTGCCCCCAATGACCGCAGCTTATGACCAACCTGATTGGAGCGATCGCATAATTCCTGGTAAGTTAAGTTCCGCTCAGACGAAATAATCGCAAGCTCATTTCCTCTAGCTTTTACTTGCGCGGCAAATAACTCGTGCAGTAGTTCCTCGGAAATAGATGCTTCAGTAGCATTGATGGCATTCCGTTGCGCCAATTGAGCAGGAGGCAACAGTTGTCGAGTCGTCTCAACCCAAGCAGATTCTGAGCTAGCTAACTGTTTGAGGAAGCGGCAATACGCCTCAAACATATCCTCAATCAAACCTTCAGGGAAGAGTTCTTCAACCACATCCCAGTTAAACGTCAGCGTTCCTTTTTCCTCCCAAACTTGAATGTCCATCCAAGCTTGAGACGCTTGGCTGATGCCGTAGACTAATTCTCCGAAATGACTGAAAGTTCGGGTTTCCTGTCCCAACGAACCAAAGCCCAAAGTACTCGTGAAAATCACAGGCATGGCATTGGGGGCTGCCCCTTTCCTGCGCGACAGTTCCCGTGTCACGCGCACACCACTAAAGTAGCGATGTTCTAAATCCTGCCACAGTTGTTTCTGAAGGCGGACGGCACGTTGGCTAAATGACTCAGCTTCCGAGTTGTCCACTCCCAGGAGAGTTACGGAGGTAAAGTCTCCCAAAATCTCATTAACTTGGGGATGTAGAGGCAGGCGGTTAAATAGAGCGAGGTTGATCGTAAATTGAGGACTCTTGCTCCAAAGAGTCATGATTTCAGCAAAAGCAGCAAGCAGGACTCCAGAAGGAGTCAAACCAGCTTTTGCGGCACGCTGTTTCAACTGCTGCCAATGAGTGCGATCGATGCCTCCCTCATAACGCTTGACTCGATGTTGCTTGAGTTGCTGGGGACTCCTAGCTAAAGGTAAATCTGGGGCTGGGGGAAGACTATCGATGCGGCTTAACCAATAATTTTGCGATCGCACATACAGTTCCGTTTCTCGCAACCCTTGCTCTGCCAAAGCATAATCCCGGAATGAAAGTTCAATCGGTGGCAGTGCAACTTCAGGATTTTGATACAGTTGGAACCATTCTTCAAACAAGCGGAACAGACTCCAAGCATCAAATACCAGCAAGTCATAACTGATATGCAGCCGAACGCGCCCCTCATCCAAACAGGTTGCTCGAAAATCAAACAAAGGCCATCGGTCAGAGGGTAATACTTGATGAGACATTCGCTCTCGAATAGCCTCTAACTGAACCTTGACAAATGCCTCATCCTTTCCTCTCAGATCCAAAACCTCAAACGGGTAAGAAGGCACCTGCTCCAGAATTTGCTGCTGACCATCTGGTAACACCACAGCCCGCAGCATATCGTGGCGTTTAACTAATTCTTGCAGCGCCCAATTCAAGCGTTTCAGATTTAAGTCCCGACCTTCAATTTCGTAGTAACCGTGATTGGACACACCACCCAGTTCTATCGCCCCACTGCGACCCACCCAGAAGGCATGTTGCATATCAGTGAGAGGAAACGGTTCATAGCGCTGTTCTGGCGCTGGTGCGATCGTTGGTAAAGCAGCAGAACTCGTCCCCGCATCACATTGGCGCAGCATCAACAAAATCTCTGCCTTATGCTCAGCCAACGAATTGCGAAGTTCTTGCGTCATCACTCCC
>DATNPI010000341.1:0-13981 GCA_036703325.1 Coleofasciculaceae cyanobacterium | reverse complement strand
CGACCAGTAAAAGACTTGTTTGTTTTTCATTCATCACTAAGCTCCTCTTTCCATTGGCGGTTTTGGCCAGGTGAAGCGGAACCTTGCTCCCTGACCCAGCTCAGATTCCAGGGAAATTGTTCCTCCTTTATCTTCAATGATTTTTTTAACTATTGCTAAACCCACACCGGTGTTTTCCGTCTTATCTGGGCTTGTCAGGGTTTGAAACATTACAAAAACTTTTTCATGGAACTCAGGAGCAATCCCCGGTCCATTATCGGCAACAATAAACTCGTAAAAGTTTGTTTGTTCTTCCACTGAAATTACAAGCTGCCCATTGGGTCGGTGATTGTGTTTAATTCCGTTACTAATTAAATTGGAAAACACCTGTTCTAGGGGCAAGCGTTCTGTCCAAAGCGTTGGCATTCCCGGCATTACATTGACTGTAAATTCTGGTGGTGGGGCCAGAGAGTCGATTACCTCTGTCAGTAATACCTCGACATCCACCAGTTCCCCTTCATTCCCAAGACGGCCAACACGGGAGTAATCCAAAAGACCGTTAATCAGGGCTTCCATGCGATGGACGCGGCGGCGCAGCAAATCCATTTGGTGCCTTGTGTCTTCTGTCAACTGGTCTTCGAGATCTTCTTCAATCCACTGGGAGAGGTTAGCGATCGCCCTTAAGGGAGCTTTGAGATCGTGAGACACGATATAAGCAAAGTTATCCAGTTCGGTGTTGCGCTTCTCTAAATTTGTCGTGGTTTGTGCCAGCACCGTCGTCATCCGGGCTAATTCGTCAGCACGCGATCGCAAAGCTTCCTCAGCTTTCTTACTTTCAGTGATGTCTTGCGTCATCGTCAACCCCGAAAATACGTCTCCGTTTTCGTTGATGACAGGTAGCACATGAACACGGTAGCAGCGCTCACCAAATGGTATTTCCGTAACAGTAACCTTGCCAGCTAAAGCCGCACGATAAATCGGCTCTAACACTTGAGCGCTTTCAGGTGGCAACGTATCGCATATACTCCGACCTGTAAGTGCCCCACTCTCAAGATTGACCATCGCCAGCCCCGTCCCTTCCGCGATGTTGTATCGCAGTTCTTTGTCAAACAAGAACACGGCTCCATTCGGGAAGTTCTTGACGAGTGTGCGATATAGCTCTTCGCTCTTGCGTAGGGCCGCCTCCGACTGCTTAAGTTCAGTAATGTCCTGGTTGATCTCCAGGTAAGCCACAGGCTCACCTATCTCGTCCCGATGCAATGTCAACCCACTGGCAACGACAACGCGGCTACCATCGCGTCGCCAATGTACCAATTCCCCGTTCCAGTAGCCGTCTTTAAACAAAATCTCTTTGATTTCCGCTTCCGGCTGAGAAAATTCAGTTTTTAGGAGAGTGTGAACGGATTTGCCTACTGCTTCGGCGGATGTCCAACCATAGACTCGTTGAGCCCCTTGATTCCAATAGGTAATCGTGTCGTTAAGATCGCGTACCATAATTGTGTCATTCGCCAAATCTAGGAGTTGAGCTTGTTTGAGCAGCGTTTCCTGCGATTGCTTGCGCTCGGTGATGTCACGGACGATCGCAATCATCAAAAGCTTATTGTCCAGCGGCATTTCGCTAATGGCAAACTCCATTGGGAAGGTTTTTCCTTCTTTGCGACGCCCTACCATCTCCTGCTGAAGTCGTAGCTTGTCTTGATTCTTCCCCATAAGGTGGCTCATCACTCTGCCACTATCATCTGTAAACGCTTCTGCCATCAGTCTTTGCAGGTGTTTACCGAGGAGTTCATCCGCTTCATAACCAAAGATTTCTACAGCAGCAGCATTAGCTGACTGAATGTAACCCCGCTCATTGAGGATGAGAATTCCATCGACAACATTGTCGAAAACAGTTCGCAGGTAAATGTTACTTTCTCGTAAGCGACTTGCCCGTTCCGCCAGTTCCCGGTCTAACTGGTAGAACAGGTACAAAGCGGCAAATGAGCCAAGCAGACCAATAGCCAAAGAACCCCACTGCACAGCAGTCGTCAACGTCTGCCACCGCACCGCTTCGGCATTGCGATCGCTTTGCAAGCGTACCTCTTGCTTAGAAAATTCCGCAATTTCCTGGCGCAGGTTATCCATAACCAACTTGCTATCGAGCAAATCGTCAGTCAGTGGGGGCGTTCTTCTAGTTGTCGCTCCTTCCACCTCACCCCTCTTTAAGATCTGCTCTAAAAGGGTGATTTGTTGTTGCCCTAGCGTTAAAATCTTTTGGAATTGCTGACGCTGTGCAGGATTGGCTTGCACTCTAGCGCTCACTGAGTCAATCGATTTAGGTAGAAGGGACTTTGCCTGTGAATAAGGTTCTATAAATTCCGGACGCCTAGTGAGCGCGTAACCTCGAACGCCAGTTTCAGCATCAACTAGCATTCTCAGTAAGCGCTCGGTTTCTATGAGGGTCTGCCGGCTGTGTCTCTCCTGGTTTCGAGACTCTATAGTTTTAGAGCGCAGCACGGCAATTGCCAAAATCGAGGCAAACAAACAAATAATCGGGATTGAGATAATTAAAGCGCCTCGCCAGCGAACTGAAAGATCAGGTTGGAGCTTACGCTGGCTTGGTGAAATTTTAGAGGCATCCATTCTTTAATGCTCCCTCAAGAAAAAAGTTCCGCTTACAAGAACGCAGGAGTTGTACCAGAAAACTCTCCCCTCCCCTCCTCACTAAAGCTCCGGTCTCCCCTCGCCCCCTCTTCTTGGTCAAGAAGCTACTCAACTACTTCGGCCAAGTGAAGCAAACTGTTGCTCCCTGACCTTCTTGAGATTCTAAGCGGATGGTACCTCCTTTGCTTTCTACGATCCTTTTAACGATCGCCAAACCAATACCCGTATTCTCGACTGTGTCTCTGGCTTGTAGAGTCTGAAAGATTACAAATACTCTTTCATGGAATTGAGGAGCGATTCCCGCGCCATCATCCGCCACAGCGAACTCATAAGCGTTCGACTGCTCCTTGACACTGATTTTCACCGTTCCATGCGCCTGAGGGTGGTGTTTGATGGCATTTTCGATCAGATGAGTAAATACTTGCTGGAGAGGCCATTGCTCCGTGACCAATGTTGGCATTCCAGGCGTAACTTCTATTGTGAATTGAGCTGGTGGTTTAAGGGTCTCAATAACTTGTTTCAACAAAGCTTCGACATCTACGTCTTGTGGCTGGGCTTTGATGCGTCCGGCGCGAGAATACTGCAAAAGAGCATCGATAAGAGCTTCTAAGCGGTGAACTCGACCACGCAGCAATTGCAGTTGGTGCAGGTTTTCTTCATTGAGTTGATCGGAGATGTCGTCTTCGATCCACTGAGATAGATTAGCGATCGCTCTCAAGGGAGCCTTCAAATCGTGAGAGGTTACGTAGGCAAACTGGTCAAGTTCACTATTTCGTCTTTCTAAGGCTGTAGTAGTCTGGTTCAGGTTAGCTCTTACCTCATACAGAGCCTCCTCCGCTTGCTGACACTTAAGTGCCAGTGACAATACATTAGCGACAGCTTGTAGAAAATCAACATCACTACGGCTGAACACCCTTCGCCGACTCGTGTGGGCACCTAAAACCCCGAAGGGACGATAGGGTATATCCGCCGACGCACCGTCCAAGCTTTCATTTTTGGCTGTCCCGTGAATAATCACACTCAGACTACTAACAATGTTGTGGTCGTGAAGCCAAGGCACACCCTGGAAGCGCATTTCGCAGCGCATGTCTTCTACCACAACGGGTTGACGGGAATGCAATGTATAGCCTGCCTGTGTGTTAGTACTGGCATCGATCGTCGCCTGCCCCACCAGCTCTGGCTTCCAGCCCACTCCGGCTCGGAGGCGCAGATTATTTTGCTCTGGAAGCCATTCCAACACTTGACAATATTCTACGGCTAGAGCTTGGGAAACCAGGGACGCACCTTCGTGCATCAGCAGAGAAACGTCGGTTCCTAGAAGCGCTTGTTGAGTAAGTTGAGCGATCGCGGCTTGCTGACACCTACGGACTTGGAGTTCACTTTGGGCGTCTTTAGCGAGTGTAATGTCAACCATCAGACCCCGACGCTTGTGGATTTGACCTTGGTTATCTTGAACTACATAGGCGCGATCGCGCAGCCAGACGACTCGATTATCCGCCGCTAAACACCGATACTCAAGCTCATAATCCTGACTTTGGTACATTTTCTTGCGGCACAGTGCCACAGTCCACTGCCGATCTTCTGGATGAATCAGATTTACCCAAAAATTTGGCTCAGAAAGCCACTGCTCCACCGGATAGCCCAAAACTCTTTCAGCACTTGGACTGACAAAGGTAAACTGCTCGGTTGTGGCATCAGCTTCCCAAACAATGGCATGAGAGAGTTCATTGACCAGTTTAGGTAGACCTTGTTGCGCTAACTCGGCTTGATTCTTGGCCACTTGCTTCTTTAGCCGCAAGTTAGCTGGCTGTTGATTGCTAGCTACCTGCTGAGGGGTTCGTTTAACCCGAAGTCTTGAGAGTCTTCCTTGGCCAGTTTGAACTTCTGCACGTTCTCGCCAAGATGTTGTTGAGGATGCCTCCGGTTGAGCTTTGGGCGTATAAATGCAAACCCACTCTAAAACTTGACCATCCGCTCCCAACAGTGGTACTGTTTGCCCGATGAACCAGCGGTAAGTGCCGTCTCTTCCGAGAAGACGGCATTCTATTTCGTGGCTTTGCGGTTTTTTTGAGGTTACATTACAACTAGCAACGATTTGGTCTTTGTCTTCTGGGTGTATTGCTTGAAGAAATTCCCCGCCGAGTGATTTTACCGCTGTCAACCCGGTATACTCATACCATCGCTGGTTAAAATAAGTGACTGCTCCATTGGCTTGTGCAAGCCCAATAATTTGAGGTAATGCTGCCAAAAGGCAGTGAATTCTCGCTTCACTTGTTTCTAGGCGTTGCTCAAGGCAAGGAAAGCTTTGCACAGCTTCACGGTCGTTGCCAGAAGCCAGCAAGTTTTGATTATTATTAAAGGATGTATCCATTATGGGTTCTTTATAATCAGCCTTAACTCCACGCCCGCCAGAGTAAATATGTCTGCACGAAGGCTTTAATCAAGCTAATGATCGAGGACTTTCGTCAAGAGACGGTATTATACAGAATCTACCTGAAGTGCTGAAATCACTACCCCTACCGATGGGTGGACATCACTAGGCACTTTGCCAAAACTTTATAAACTTCCTCTGTAACCGCTAAAAAATCCAAACCTGGACGTTGACGATGAGTAAAATCCGCGTTGCCCTCATTGAAGACCATGACCTAACTCGGGTCGGAATCCGAACAGCGCTGCAACAGCGTAGCGAAATTGAATTTGTGGGCGAGGCCGCCAATGCCGCCGAAGGTCTGAACTTACTGGAAACGTCCAGGCCAGATATCGGGATTGTTGACATTGGCCTTCCTGATATGGATGGAATTGAACTGACACGGCGCTTCAAAGAAGCTCAAGCCGGAGAGGAGGGAGCCAATACTAAAATTCTGGTACTGACGTTGCAGGATAACGAAGAAGCAGTGATGGCAGCGTTTGCTGCTGGTGCTGATTCTTACTGCATGAAAAATATCAGTTTTGATAATTTGCTAGAAGCTCTACAAGTCACAAATGACGGTAATGCTTGGATTGACCCGGCGATCGCCAGGATTGTTCTCAAGCAAACCAAGACAGCCGAGGCGGGGGGTGATGCCGCAGCGGCAATGAAAACCGTGACAATTAATGCCGCTGAACCGGAGTACAGCCAACTGATTGAAGCCTATCCTTTGACTGAACGGGAATTGGAGGTTTTACAGTTAATTGTTGAAGGGTGCAGCAATGCCGCGATCGCTGAAAAGCTGTACATCACCGTAGGAACCGTCAAAACCCATGTCCGAAATATCTTGAATAAGCTGTGTGCTGATGATCGTACCCAGGCGGCTGTCCGCGCTCTCCGTTCTGGCTTGGTAGGTTGAGCAATCTCTTCCAAGGGCTGGCACGGCTCTATTTAGAGCTTAGAGCAATTCTTGGTTCCTGAGTGTAACTCGTGGTTTAGGTGTTATAGAAAAACGCCCTAAAAGCCGGACGCTCGTTCCGATGCTTCTAGCGTCGTTAGCCAAACGAGATACTAGCCTAGAAGGCTTTGCGATCACCTTTACTAGCAATGATAAGGCGATAAACAGAACACAAAGAGGGGGTATTCAACCCCCTCTTTGTGCGAGAAAAGCTCATTAGAGTGCAACACTGGTAGATTCTTTTGTAAGTTTTCTGGCTGTGATGGGCTGCCTGATTTACGATAGTTTCGAATATATTAATATTCCAATGCTGTATGAGACTTCAGTCACTGAGGGTGCGACTGAAAGATCGTCAAGGCATTCGCGCTGGCTGAACACACAACGCAACTGCCTCTGAATTCAAACGGACAGACTATCCAGCTGTTGAGGAGGCGATGCAAGGTAATGGAGGAAAGCACCACTGAGTTACACATCAGGGGCCTATGCGAGCGGTAAGAATGCTTTGAGAATTTTGTCCAGTTATGTTTGTAGGTGGGAACTGCCAGTTACAGCAATTGGATTATCCTCAAACTGTCGTCTCTAACCAATCTGAACCCGGAGCGCACACATGAGTCAGGCAGATCGGAGCAAACTCAAACTGATGGTAGTGGACGATGAGCCTGATAACCTGGATTTGCTCTACAGAACTTTCCGGCGGGAGTTCCACGTTTTCAAAGCCGATGGGGCAATGAAAGCTATCGAACTTCTCGAAACCGAAGGGGAGATGGCTGTAATTATTTCCGATCAGCGGATGCCCCTGATGAACGGGACAGAGTTCTTGAGCAAAACGGTTGACCGCTTTCCCGAGACGATTCGTATCCTCTTAACTGGCTACACTGATGTTGAAGATTTGGTGGAAGCAATCAACTCGGGCAAGGTGTTTAAGTACATCACTAAACCCTGGAACCCTGAGAACTTAAGAGCCGTTGTTCAACAAGCCGCCGACACCTACCGGGTACTCAAAAAGAGAACCGATGAACTCCGCCGCGCCTTACGACGAGAAGAACTGTTTAATGCAGTAACAACAGCGATTCGAGAGTCGCTGGACTATAGCAGTATGCTGCAAACTGTTGTCACAACCATTGGTCGAACTTTTGAAGCTACGCTTTGTATTCTGCGACCCGTAGACGGCGACCAACTAATACCAGAGTTTTTCTGTTACCAACCTGACAGCAAAGCAGAAATACCATCTCTACCCGATGCTGGAACTATTGTTCAAAGCGTCCTAGAGAATCGCCAGACACAGCATATTCAAGGGGAAACCGATGGTCATCATTCAGTGCATCTGGCTGTTCCCCTAATCTGCCAGCAACAGCTCTTGGCAGTTCTGTCTCTCTATCAGCAGGGGAGTGGGCGTCCCTGGACTTCTGATGACCTCCAACTGATTGAAGCCGTTGGCGAACAGGCGGCTTTGGCAATTTCCCAAGCCAAACTCTACCAGCGTACCCAGTTGCAAGCTCAACAAATGCGTGCCGAGCTGGAGGTGGCTCGCCAAATCCAAAACAACTTGCTACGCCAAAGCTGGCCGGATGTTGAAGAGGTGCGAGTGCAAGCCCACTGCTACCCAGCCAGAGAAGTGGGTGGAGATTTTTTTGAAGTCTATGTTCATCCCCAAGGGGATGTCTGGCTGGCAGTTGGGGATGTCTCCGGCAAAGGCGTCCCCGCAGCCCTATTTATGGCGAGTGCAATTTCGATCTTACGGCGGGAACTGGCTCAAGAGATATCTCCGGAACCGGAGGTGGTGATGCAAAATCTTAATAGCACCATGTCAGAGGAACTCGTTAGTACCAATCGTTTCATCACAATGGTGCTAGCTCGTTATACCCCTGCATCGCGGCAGCTAGTTTACGCTAACGCCGGTCACATCTATCCCATCGTCTGGTCTCACCGTCTGATAGTCCAACAACAGGCAGCACCAGAAAATTCAATAACGGTGGAGCCAAATTACCTTCAGGTTCGGGGCGTACCCTTGGGGATTTTACCGATTTGGAAGGCCAAGTCGGGGCTTGTAACTTTAAATTCTGGCGAAATTTTCCTGTTAACCAGTGATGGAATTACGGAGGCGACGGTCATACAAGCCAGGGGCAACAGCCAACGTAGTTTATCCGGGGCCCTGGCATCGGGTAGCTTACAAAACAGTGAGCAAGGTGCTAGTTCGATGCTTAAGCAATCGGGTCTTTGGCAACTCTTGCTTCAGGAGTCAGCTCCCTTTGACTTGACTAATTTATTAGCTCGCATTCGAGACTGCACAAACAATGTTCAGGAAGATGACCAAACTATACTGTCTCTGGAGGTCCTGTAATTCATGAAAACAGAGCTGCACATACCAAGTGACTTAAAGTTTTTGAACATCGTCGAAAGCTGGCTGCTGGGCAGTTTGGAAGTGGAGCTAGGCGATTCTGTCGATTGGCCGCGTCAATCGAATCGTTTGCGGCTGGCTTTAGTGGAAGCTTATTCAAATGTGGTGCGTCATGCTCATAAAGATCAACCCAATTTACCCATCTTGCTTCGCTTAGAACTTAAAGATCGGGATATTGCGCTGGAGATTTGGGATCATGGCAAAGGGTTTGACTTATCCACTTATCTACCGCCCAAGCCAGATGACAAACAGGAAAGTGGCTATGGCTGGCTGATCATGAATCGGCTCATGGATCGGGTGGAATATCGCTTGCAGGTCAATGGTCGTAACTGTCTGAAGTTGGAAGCCAGTTTCCCAAAAGTGGAAGAAGCTGAAAAACCCTAGTGTCGGTTGGGTCTTTGACAAGGGGTTAATGCTCTTTCCTTGAGCATGACCGACACTTGATTAGCGATCGCCCTCTTCCGGAGATACTGACGTGTATCTCGGCAACTGTTTTCTTAGAGGCCCCTGCCAACAGTTGCAATCTCTATCGATCTATTTTTGTTACAAAACTTAATTAAAATCCTATTCTTTATCTATTTTATAAGTTTTGCTAAGTTAACTTGCTTTAGTTCTCATAATATTTACTATTTGAAATAGTTAATATATCCACTTGACTATTTGTAAAGTATGCTCCTTCATTGCTCGATTTTCCAGGAGCATTCAACCGATGGTCAGCTTTTAGTAAACCTAAGTTTCTCCTTATTCCTATGACACAGCCATTCATCCTCTCTCCTCGCTACCGCCTTGATGATGAATCCCCATGGTTGGAGGGCATTGACCCAGCACGGCACTATTGGATTGCTGTGAATGGTGATGCTGGTGTTAAGGTAGCGATTCCTGGATTAACAGTGTCCTCTCTCAAGGAGTGGAAGCAAAATATCCGACAGTTCCGATCGCTCCAAGCTGGTGAGCAGATGGAGATAGTTCGGATTGCTACTAGCTGCACCATCTACTGCATCAGCGACAACTGCTACGCGATTCAATCGGAAGTCGCAGGTGCAACGGTCTGGCATTTGTTTGACCAAGAAACTCTAGAGAGTCTGTTGATGACTTCTCACCCAGATTGGCAATGCGCTCCTAAAGATGTTGATTTAGGGCGTCAAATGTTAACTCGGGCTTTGCAGCAAGTGACAGTGGGTTAATCAATTTTAGATTTTGGATTTTGGATTTTGGAGCAGTCTTGGGAGAGCGCCAATCAAAAATCCACAATTTTACTAGTAGTTCACCACAAAGCTTATGACAGGTAGATTATTTTTGAAATCCCTACCTGAGAAGCAACTCCTAAATTTTGCACCTGTCAAAATTAATGTGGTCAAGTACTAGTGCAGACTGGCAGAAATAAGTCACCAGTAAAATTCTCTCCCTCTCCCCCTCATCTGCATTGGAACTGGTGGAAAACTTCTGCCAAGCGGGTCTAGCACTCATCAACACTTATCGTCTGAGGCTGAGTAGCTCTTGGGGAGAGGCTAACAGCTTAATCCTGGCGTTAAGAATTTCCTGTTGTGGATTGAGTACAAATATCCAGGCAACATTGACGCCAAACCAAGGTGTTTGCACTTTGCCAGTGACCTGAATCTGAATTTGGTCATCTTGTAGTGTTTCAGCTATTCCTTTGGAGGGAGAGAGCTGCATTCCTTTGGCTTCGGCTTCCAGGTAAGTCGCGATCGCTTCTTTTCCTTCTATTGGCTTCTCAAACGGTGGAAGCATCGCACCCGTATTGGCGAATAAGGCAGCTGTTGCTTGATAGTTACCAGCGTTCATCGTTTCAAAGTAACGCAGCACTACTGGCTCCGTAATTCCTTCTATAGTCAAATCAGTAGTAGAAGCAGACTGGACAGTTGCAGGTAGCTCGTTGGTAATTGTCATTGGCTCATCCTTTCATCACCAAACTAGTTTTAAATAGAAAGGCAGGTTGATACCTGCCCTTCTAGATGGATTTTTCAGAACTTTCGTTAGCTATTAGGGTTAGATAGCCTGAGAAAGATGTTTTTGGTGATTGTTAGTCGGCTAGGGGGTCAATGCCCATGTCTACAACAGCATTACGCAGAACAGTAATTTGTTGACCGAAATCTAACTGCTTGAGAGTTTCAAATGCTTTTTCGGCATCACGGCTCATTCGGTAGCCAAATGGCACTGGCACGACAAAGCCATCTTTCATCAATTCTGCTAGCTGATACCAGAAGGCTAGCTTGGTGTTGACACTTAAAATTCCATAAGACCGACTGATTTGGGTGTTAGCATTAGTCGCCAAATCACGCATTACCTTGAGCTGCTCTTCATGAGACATCTGCTTGATTTGATTGAGTAGACCCTCAGCGAATTGTAGACGTGCAGCTCCAGGGGCAGCGGGTGTAATAGAGCGACCAATTTCGGTGTACGCGAACCAGAGTAATGCCAACTGGTCATCAACGCTTAATCGCTTGATTTGCGCTGTCGTGGCGGGAACGGCATCAGCCAGTTGGGTGTTAGAGAAAGGGGCTGAAGCGGAATCTAATGTGTAAGTCATGATTTTGCAGGAGACCCTTTAAGTAATATTTGGCGTTCAATCAGTGGGAGGCAGATATCTCTCTTGCTTGACCTCCTTAATTTCATAGTGCAACGTTTTGTTAATTTTTGCAAATAATTTTTATAAATAGCGTTCTACAAAAACTATAATTATTGGTTTGGTTGATTTGTGATCAATGTCACTGCCTGTAAAACTACCTGTCAGCAGCAGTCAGTTGAAGCAAAAAGCCCTGTCCCTGGGTTTTCACTTATGTGGAATCGCGGCTGTGGACGGCAACGCTGATGGATCAGCACACCAACGCCTTAAAGCATGGTTGGCGCTTGGGTATCAGGCAGACATGGGGTGGATGGAAAATCCCAAGCGCTTTGATATCCGTGCCTGTATGCCAGAGGTGCAGTCAGTAATCTGTGTGGCGCTCAACTACTACACTCCTCACCAGCGTCCGAACGGTTCTGAATACGCCAAAATCTCCCGTTACGGTTGGGGGCGAGATTATCACAAGGTAATGCATAAAAAGTTAAAGGCATTTACCAAGTGGCTCTCTGAGCAAGGTGAAGGGGTACAAGCTCGTTACTATGCCGATACGGGACCAGTGCAGGATAAAGTTTGGGCACAGCGGGCAGGGATTGGTTGGATTGCAAAGAATGGTAATGTGATTACACGGGAGCATGGTAGTTGGGTGTTTTTGGGGGAGGTCTTGACTAACTTGGTATTGACTCCAGATGCTCCCCATACGGAACACTGCGGTAGCTGCACTCGTTGTATTGATGCCTGTCCTACAGGTGCGATCGCCAAACCGTTTGTCGTAGATGCCAATCGTTGCATTGCCTATCACACGATTGAGAATCGCACGGAGAAATTGCCGGAGTCCATTACATCCCGTTTAGGAGGCTGGGTTGCTGGTTGCGACATCTGCCAGGATGTCTGCCCTTGGAACCAACGTTTTGCTAAAGAAACTGACGTGGCAGAATTTCAGCCTTATCCCTGGAATGTAGCTCCCACGCTTACGGAATTAGCAAACATCTCAGATGAGGAATGGAACCACCGCTTTCAGGCGTCAGCGTTACGGCGGATTAAGCCAGAGATGCTGCGGCGGAATGCCCATGCCAATCTTGAGGTATCTGAGGTATCTGAGGCATCTAATGATGTTTCTCAGAAATAACCCCTCGTCAGGAAGGGACGAGAGGTAACAGGTGAGAGGGTCTTTTCCATCAGATGGAAAATTTTTTTACCTACTTAGCTGATTATTGTCAACAATCTGAGCTTAGAGAATGACTGTAAAAGTAATCATGTTTGATTTTGACGGCACTCTGGCTGATACGCTTGATACCCTCGTCACTATCACGAATCGTTTAGCGCTTGAATTTGGCTATAAGCCGACAGCTCCAGAGGAACTCGCTCAAATCAGAAACTTGAGTTCTAGAGAGATTGTTATGCAATCGGGAATTTCAATTTTCAAAATACCCTTTCTTCTTAAAAAAATAAAAGGGAACCTACACAATGAGATTCAATATTTAAATTCAATACCCGGCATTAAGGAAGCCCTTATTCAGTTGAAGTATGAAGGAAATATTTTAGGAATATTAACGTCTAACTCAGAAGAAAATGTTAGGATTTTCCTAAACAAGCAAGGTATGGAAGAGCTTTTCAGTTTTGTTTATTCAGAAACAACCCTCTTTAGCAAGCATAAAATAATTCGCAAGTTCATGAAAGAAAATTATTTGTCTTCTGAAGAAATTGTTTATGTCGGAGATGAAACGAGAGATATTGAGTCATCAAAAAAAATCCCGATTAAAGTCATCGCTGTCAGTTGGGGGTTCAACTCCAGGGAAGTATTAGCTAAACACAAGCCAGATTTTTTGATTCACAAACCTAGCGAGTTGATTGAGGTGATGGGGAGCTTACAGAAAAAGGCAGAGAAAGCTCACGGCTTCTAAATACGGGTTGGAGACTAGGGGTTAGAAGTATGCGCCCATCACTTGGCGCATAAGCAGCCTCAAGGTGAACCAGGGGCAAAGGTGGAGGTAAAAAATGGAGCTTTGGGAGCTGGGGAACAGAGGAGCAAGGGAGCAAGAAGAGAGGAGAGCAACTGACCAGTAACAAGCTTATGACAATTTCTGAACTATTCATCCATTGCTCAATTTTGACCCCCTGGTGGAGAGTTTTTTATGACAAGACTTACCGGAAGCTCAGGTTCAGTAGAACCCCAAGCAGGCGATCGCATACCAATCCTGGAAACGCAGACGCTTACACGCCGTTTTGGAAAAATCACTGCCGTCGATGGGTTGACCATTTCAGTAGAACCTGGAGAAGTGTTTGGGCTACTTGGACCTAATGGCGCAGGCAAAAGCACGGCAATCAAAATGCTGACCACACTCTTGCCGACCAGTTCAGGACGCGCCAACATCGCTGGGTTTGACGTGACTCGTCAGGCGGCTGAGGTAAGACGAGTCATCGGCTATGTGCCTCAGGCGCTCTCAGCCGATGGCACCCTGACGGGCTACGAAAATCTGTTGATCTTTGCCAAGCTGTACGACATCCCTCGACGAGAGCGAGAGTCGCGAGTGCGTAATGCCCTAGCTTTTATGGGTCTACAGGATGCGGCGGAGCGGTTGGTTCGTCAATACTCTGGTGGCATGATCCGCAGGTTGGAGATTGCCCAGTCGATTTTGCATCGCCCTCCTGTCTTATTTCTAGATGAGCCGACTGTAGGGTTAGACCCTTTAGCTCGGAATGCTGTGTGGGAAATGGTTACGCAGCTACGTATCGACTACGGCACAACCATATTTCTAACCACTCACTTTATGGAAGAAGCCGATAATCTGTGCGATCGCGTAGCAATCATGCACCAAGGTAGGGTGATTACCATCGGTACACCTGCCGACTTGAAGGCATCGCTGGGTAAGAGTGGTGCAACGCTGGATGACGTATTCATTCACTACACAGGCGACCAACTAACATCGGGAGGCAGTTACCGTGAAACATCAAGAACCAGGCGCACTACTCAACGGTTGGGTTGAACCAAGGCGATCGCGTCCGGCAAACTTG
>DATNPI010000305.1:0-6552 GCA_036703325.1 Coleofasciculaceae cyanobacterium | reverse complement strand
CAAGTTGGCAAATCCCCAGAACGTCCAACACCTCAGCCGACTTCAGCTTCTTATTCTCCGGTGAAACAGGGAGTCAGGGGTTGGATCAGAAAAGGTGATATTCTGCCAAACATTGCCCTGAATTTCAGACCAACACCTGCTCAACAGAGCGAATGTGCGACTCCAACGTCCTCTCCCACCTCTACGCCACCTCCAATACAATCCCCCAGCCCCAGCAATGCTCAACCGAGTAGCTAAAACACGATCCTTTTCAGGAAGAGCGATCGCTTATAGCGATTTCATTCGGTTTCCATACAGGTTTTGGTAGGGGCAAAGGTGTCGTCGTGCCCTACGGTGCGGTGAGTGTAGGTCTAGCAATTCTCTAAGAAGTCGGGGAACTCGTCCTCATGAATCATTTAGGATTGCTTTCGTCTTTGTTGGTGGTAATCTGCCCCAGGAGAGACTCAGCGCGATCGCTAAAACCCATGAGTTCTCATATGTAATGCGAGATGTCTAAAGCTTTATTTCTTGCCCTTGCTGCGTGAAGCGGACATCCTTAATCTTCAATTGGGAGTTATCGGTCAGGGTTTTACGCAAGCTGCCGAAAAGAGCAAACTGTTCGCAGTGAGAGAGGGAGACAAATTGCCGCCGGGAACCAGGCGATAAACGCAAATCGACGGTGGCGATACGGCTGTTGGCATCGATGTTGACGCGATATCCAGCTAAATCAAAGTCGCTGGAGTTTACTTGCTTGAGGACTTGTCCCACAGCGACATTTACAGGACTCTCTGCTGGGACAGCCACTTTTTCTGATACCAGAGTCTCACACTGATTATCGGCCTGGTAGATGTTGACGGTGACAGTGTTACTCGTTTGAGTGGCAGTCTTACTCTCAGAGGGATTCGATGATGGCGTCGTGACTGGCGTCTGCTCCTGAGCTTGCTCTGATATTGAAGTCGCTGAGTCAAGCTGAGTTGTTAGGGGAGTGCCGAGTGTGCTAGCGGACGCTAAACCAGCAGTGTCAGTTTTGCGGTTAGTGAGTACAGAGGCACAACTACTGAGACTAAGGACTATTAACCCAGTGATGAAGGGAGTGAAATATTTTTTAAGGGGTTTCATCTTTAGAAATTTCTCTCGGAATAAATTTGTACCGAGTTCTTCTCCCTGAGATTGAGGATTGGAACTTTAGGGGGTAGTATTGATTTACTGATGTCTTTGACTGATATCAGTAAGGATTTGGAGTAGATTTTATGGACCAAAGTCCATCTATTGGCAGTAGTAAGCTCCCTCGCGTTTAGAGAGCCTCCTCTCCCAGCGCGAGGGAGACAAAGGAGGTTGTATACACTCTCAAAATTGACCGATTGCACTGCCGAATCTTGTTGACCTCAATCTACTCAACCTGGAGCTGAATCGCTTACCAGTTGTGAGGGTAGGGGACTACTTTGCGGAACTCCTCGCCTGGGGGTTGAGCGATCGCGCTAGCCTCTCGGGGAACGGGAATGGAGTATGAGAACGCTACCTCCAAACCTATGTCTGCCAAAGTAAAACAAGTATGCTCTGCAAACGCTATTGGCTTGCCGCAATCAAACAGCACGATTGCGCGGAGCGCTGCGCTCTCATGCGATCGCCTTCTTGAATAGTTCAACGAAGATTAGGTAATTGATATCTTGACTATTTGCCGCCAAAAGTGACGCAAATAACAATTTGGTTTCCTGACTGACATTTAAGTGTGGCGAATTAAGAGGGAAAAGCAAATTTTCTAGTACGAAAAATGCGGCTAATAACATCTGGAGGCATTATCAATTTTATTGCGACATCCTGACCGCAATTCCCTTTGGCGTCCAAATCAAAGATTATGGTCGCAGTACCCTTGCGGAAGTCTAGATGGTTGTCAAAATAGAGATTAGGTCTGGGTGCAACGATTTCTCAAGCGACAGCAACGGAAAATTTCCTGTTGCTCTTGGCAGCTACTGCCGTAATGTCTTTAATGGTAGTACTTACCAATCGTTTAGTCTGGCGTCCCCTCTATCGCTTGACTCAAGAAAAATATCAGTTACTGGTTTGAAGCAACTAAAAGGGTACCTAATGACTAATTGCCGATTCACTCCCATCCCAACTTTACCTGGACGCACCGCCTACTGGTATTCATAGCTGTTACCAGTGTCGAATTCTGTAAATTTCATGGATCGAAGTCCATTCCCTGACAGTAGTAATCTCCCTCGCGTTGAATGAGTCTCCTAAGTCTCTCAGCGCAAGGGAGACTTAGGAGGTTTTATGCTCACTCAAGATGTTCGCAATTCACTGTTTGACGTTGCAGATTTAAACCAGCTCAAGTCAGCACTGAATCGATTACCTGCTGTTGATGTAGGGGAATTCATTGCTGATCTGTCTCCAGAACGGCGAGCGATCGCGTTTCGCATCCTCAATAAAGCTCAGGCAATTGATGTTTTTGAATATCTGCCCCAGGAAGTGCAGGAAGAACTGATTAATTCACTGTACGATACTCAGGTGTTTCAGATTGTGGAAGCGATGAGTCCGGATGACCGGGCGGAATTGTTTGATGAGCTGCCTGCTGGAGTTGTCAAGCGGCTCTTACAGCGACTTAGTTACGCTGAACGACAGGCGACGGCGATGATTCTGGGCTATCCAGAAGGCACGGCTGGACGAGTAATGACGACGGAATATGTCCAGCTACGGGAGGGCTTAACGGTTGGAGAAGCGCTGTATAAGATGCGTCAAACTGACCAAGACAAGGAAACGGTTTACTATGCCTACGTCACCGATAACAACCGCAAACTGCTTCAAGTTGTGTCGCTTCGACAGCTGGTGTTTTCAATTCCCGATGCCTTAATTCGGGATATTGCAAGCGATCGCGTTATCAAAGCCAGAACCGAAATGCCCCAGGAAGAAGTCGCCCAACTGATGAAGCGCTATGACCTGCTTGCCTTGCCAGTGGTTGACCGCGAAGATCGGCTGGTTGGGATTATCACGATTGATGATGTCGTGGATATCCTGGAGGAAGAAGCCACTGAAGACATCCAGAAATTGGCAGGGGTGAGTGGTGGTGATGAAGCCGCCCTGTCACCTCCTCAAGTCACCATTCGCAAGCGCTTGCCGTGGCTACTCGGTAATATTGTTCTATACGTGGGAGCTGCCAGTGCGATCGCACCCTTTCAAGGAACTATTTCATCAGTGCCCGTTCTAGCAGTGATCATGCCAATTTTGTCCAACGCCAGCGGTAATGTGGGCATTCAGGCTTTATCAGTGACGGTACGGGGACTGGGTGTAGGTGAGGTAACGCCTGAAGATACGCTACTGATTCTCCGCAAGGAAATCCTGGCTGGTTTCGCTACAGCCTTAGGATTAGGCCTCTCCCTCTGCTTCCTTTCCTTGATTTGGTCTACCCCGCAAGAGCGGTGGGTGTCGTTAGTTGCAGGCACGGTAATGGCAATCAATGTGCTTGTAGCCGCCACGATTGGAACGTTGCTGCCAATGGGACTCAAGCGGTTGAACCTCGATCCCGCGTTGATTAGTGGTCCATTACTGACCACGATGCTAGATGCATTGGGGTTCTTCACCTTCCTCTCGCTGATTTCTGTGGCGTTGAATGTTCTTCATTTAAAATCCTGACACCTTTACTCCTTCGGAACTCTAAGAATACCCATGCTGAGGTAACTGGGGAGGCTCCTGGAAGCAGGGGGAGAGGAGAATAGGTAATCTTCTGGTGGGAAGGGAGTAATAGCCCTGTGGCTAACCTGTAAGTTAACCACAGGACTGCTGAAATCTCCAATCAAAATAAGCAATATTACTTATAAGTTTTCATCATAAAGATAAAATATAAAGGCTAACAGGTCTCAAGCTCTATCAATCACTGTATTTTTGCCATTAGTTCGTTCTGAATTGTATATATGGCTACGACTTTCTGGACACGCCGCCACATCCTAGGTTTGGCTGATTTCACAGCAGCTGAATACGATACAGTCTTGCAAACTGCAGCCAGCTTTCGGGAGGTGCTGTCGCGGCGAACAAAAAAGGTACCCGCCTTACAGGGTCAGGTGGTTGCCAATTTGTTTTTTGAATCCTCTACCCGAACTCGCAGTAGTTTTGAACTGGCGGCAAAGCGCCTTTCCGCTGATACACTTAACTTCGCGCCGGGGACATCTTCGCTGACTAAGGGGGAAACGATTCTCGATACAGCGAAGACTTATCTGGCAATGGGGGCGGATATGATGGTGATTCGCCATCGAGAGGCTGGGGTTCCGCAGGCGATCGCATTTGAGATGGAGCAACTGGGTGTTCGAGTGGGCATTCTCAACGCTGGTGATGGTCAGCACGAACATCCCTCGCAGGCATTGCTTGACCTGTTTACTATCTGTTCCCTCATCGACTTTGACTACCCCCGCTTAGGACTCCTGGATGGTAAAAAAATTGCAATTGTTGGAGACATCGTGCACTCTCGCGTCGCCCGTTCAAATATTTGGTGTCTCACAACCAAGGGGGCCGAGGTGCATTTAGCGGGACCACCGACTCTGCTACCCCAATTATTTAGTGAGTATGCTAGTAGGGGAGACTCTTCAATCCAAAATCCAAAATCTAAAATCCAAAATTCGGAAATCCAAAATTCGGAAATCCAAAATCGAAAGCTATTTCTCCACTGGGATATCGAACCTGCCTTGAAAGATGCCGATTTTGTCATGACCTTACGGCTACAAAAGGAACGCATGACAGCGCATCTGTTGCCAAGTTTGCGGGAATATCATCAGCGTTATGGAATAACACGCGATCGCCTCAAACTATGCAAACCTGATGTCAAGGTGCTGCACCCAGGCCCAGTTAACCGAGGCGTCGAAATTAGTTCCGATTTAATGGATGACCCACAATTTAGCCTGATTTCCCAACAGGTAACGAGTGGAGTGGCTGTGCGGATGGCGCTGTTGTATTTGATGGGTAGTGGCAAACCTTAGGACTTGGCAATTAATAAATCTTTTAAGCTTTCTCAAGTCCAAATCATTGAAACAGCGTAGTAAATTCTTCGGGCGCTAATTTGCCACGAGTAGGACGGCGTTCTCTTTGCCTACTCGATAAGTAGACATAATCACAAATTACTCCATCAAATCGCGTGGCACTGTCAATATTCCACGATGCCAAGCAAGCTCCGGTAAATCTCGCTCTGCTAAAGTCGGTTCCCAATGCTTGAATTTCTGTCAGATTTGTTTGTTCTAAACAAGCCCCTTGTAGAGTTGCTCCACTCATATCAGAGCCTGTCAAATTAGCATTAGTTAGGTCTGCTCCGGCTAAGTTTGCCCCCTGGAAATTTAGCCGGATAAAGAATTCTCGTTTACCTTGTCCGGTAATAACCAAATTCCGAACTTCCGGCTGAATCAAGATAGTGCCTCCAACTCTTGCAAAGTCAAGCTTTTGGGCTTGAAACCAACGAGTGCGAGTTATAGTAGCCTTCCTCAAGTCCGTGCTATGAAGTGTTGCTTGAGTGAAATTGGCATCTGTTAAATCAGCACTACGAAAGCTGGTACCACTACCTATAGCAGCAAAGGAAAGGGCAATTTGTCGAACAAAGGTAAACCGCTCATCTCCAGACAGGGCTTGCCAGCCAATGTAACCAGACAGGCTTGGCAAAACCAAAGCTAGAGCAAGGGCTGGAAGCTCAGTCCCTAGCAAAATCGTATTTGAAGACTCAGCTATAAGCCTAGTCATAGCTTTAGAGCCAACTATAGCCAAAGTCCCAGACATGACTAACGATTCAGCTAGGGTGATAATCCCAGCCCCAACTCCAGCCACAGAAATAGACCCAGCCACAGCTAAAGCTCCGAGTACAGCTCCGAGTACAGCTATAGTTCCAACTAAAGCCCCAGGTAAAGCTACAACTGAAGCCACAATCAAGGTTATAGCCAAAGCTTTAAAAGCTGCCTTTATACCCTGTTGAATAAAGATAGTAAAGAAAATTGCAAGTACTCCTAGAACAACCAAAGCAGGAGGAAAAGGATACCTTAAAAGATTTTTAGGCTGAAAAAAGTACGTGATCAGATAGCCAGTGAATCCTGAAGCTAATCCCGATAGGGCAGCCAAGGTTAATGAGATAATTAACAAACCAATTACTGCTCGGCGTTTTAGACCAGCTTTTGCATAGCTAAAGTTTGCCCCTTTCAAGATGGCATTGGTAAAGTTGGCACCTCGGATATCGGCGTAGCTAAAATTTGCACCTGTGAGGTCAAGACCACTGAAGGCGCGGCCTCGGAGATTTTGACCGGAGAAGTCTTGGGGCATGATTAGGGACGGAAGACTGGCTTAGATTAGATTTGGATACAGGTTTAGCACAGAAGCTTCTGGAGTTTTGACGTCTGTTGTGACCACTACTAACAGCGTAGGGTTTCTCTATTTGGGTGGAGAACGCTCTGCAAGGCTGTCAATAATTCCTTCACTGTGTAGGGCTTCGACAAAAATGTTTTGACGCCAGTACCGACAGATTTAGTAAGCTTTTCGTTTGGGGCAAGTCCACTAACAGCAATAATCTTGACTTGTGGGTTAATTTTTTGCAGTGTGCGGATGGTGGTTGGC
>DATNPI010000201.1:0-17898 GCA_036703325.1 Coleofasciculaceae cyanobacterium | reverse complement strand
CGCCGATTGGTTCGCTGGTAGTGCGAGTCTTGCTGCTTGTGTGTTCGCTGGTAGTGTGGGTCTTGCTGCTTGTGTGTTCGCTGGTAGTGTAGACCTGGCCGCCGATTGGTTCGCTGGTAGTGTGGGTCTTGCTGTCAGTGGGTTCGCTGGTAATGTGTACCTTGCCGCCAATTGGTTCGCTGGTGGAGCCACGGGCGTCTGGGGCATGGGAACCGGGATGTAGACTCTTTCGAGAACGGTCGGGGATTGGTTAGAGGCAAGAGACCGATTGCTAGGAACGGGAATCGACGCTAGGTTGGGAGTACTGGGAGGGCTAGGTGGTGTTGTCTGTTGCTGGGGTTTGCTCTTGTGGTCAATCACTTCTAGCGATCGCAGCATATAGCTAGAAAAGTCCTGAGGCGGCGGCGGCTCATTCTCAGTAGATGGTGAAGCACCGAAATTTGGCACCCAAGGCAAAGTGAGCTTTCGCTGGCTGGTCAAGAGCAAGATAATTGTCACTCCTAGAGAAGCCAGACCACCCACCAATAAAAGTTTTTCAAAAGACCAGCGTGAGCGATTATCGGGAGGACTGGTTGTGTGAACCACATTAGTCGCCAACGGCTCGACTGGTGTCGGCGAGGTTAGCTCAGTGCTTGGCTCTTCTAGTAGTTCCTGGGAGGGCGTTACTGCCGATGGCGTTGTGATTTGTGGAATCACAATCGGCTTTAAGGAGACATATTCTGGCTTGGCAGGCTCTGTGGGTAACTTGCTGCCGCCGTCCAAAATCCGGTCAATGTCTGAAAATAACTCATCCATCAACCGATCAGCCTCGTTCTCTGGCGACCAAGGCTGGATAGGAGGGGGAACACTCAATAGCTCTTTTACCCCTTGGTTAGTACTTACGTCCTGAGACATGGATTGCTCACTCTCGTGGCTACACAATTAACAAGTTGCTCTAAGAGCCTATCCGACAAGTCCTTTGAGTATCGACTAAACATCCGTGTAGCCCACGGCAAGCCGCTGCGCCTCTACATCTGTGTTCATCTGTGGTTTCAAATGTCATACTCACTTTTCAGATAGATACTAAGAGCAATTCCTGTCGCTTAGATTAGCAGTGAAATTACTAATTACGGGAAAAAATCCGCAAAAACAGTGGTTGAAGATGCACCCTGACTCACCAGCTTGCCAGCTAACTTAGGAGCTAGTATTTTCTACAACCCTGACATCGCAAATTTTACCGCTAAATATGGCTAACGGATAAGCGGACAATGTCATGAACTGTGGAAACTCAATAGTGTACTCCTTGAGGCAGTTGGAACATCCAGGCCATTCTAAGCTAAGATGCTCGCTTCCACTGACATTTCTTGTCGCCCTCCACTGCTTGCCTGACTGCGCGATCGCATTTCCAAATAAATCAGTAAGGCATTGATATCCGCCGGGTTAACGCCACCAATTCGAGATGCCTGACCAACTGTCAAGGGTTTTACCTTCATGAGCTTCTCACGAGACTCCTTCGACAGGGTGTCAATGGTCGCGTAATCCAAATCTGAGGGTAGCTGTCGGTGCGCTTGGCGAGAAACCTGGTCAATTTGGTTTTGCTGACGCTGGAGGTAACCAGAATATTTGATGTCAATTTCAGCGCCTTCTCGTTCCGGCTGGTTGAGTTTGGGATTACCCAGTCCATACTGGTCGAGATTGACATAGTGGAAACCGGGGCGTCGCAGCAAGTCAGCTAGGGTAATGGAGCCTTTAATCTTTTGCTGGGTGTCAGCAGCGATCGCTTGTCCCAGTTTGTCATGTTCCTTCACCCGCACTTCCTGAAGCCGCTCTTTTTCCGCCGCAATCTTCCCCTGTTTTTGTGTATAGAGTTCCCACCTGCGGTCATCAATTAGCCCCAACTCGCGGCCTAACGGTGTCAGACGCCGATCGGCATTATCCGATCGCAGCAGGAGCCGATACTCAGAGCGACTTGTCAGCATCCGGTAAGGCTCTCGCAGGTCTTTGGTACACAAATCATCAATCAATGTACCGATATAGCTCTCTTCACGGGGAAGCACAACCATTTCTTGATGCCGAGCATATCGCACGGCGTTAATCCCGGCAATAATACCCTGAGCGGCGGCTTCTTCATAGCCGGTGGTACCATTAATTTGGCCCGCGCAGAACAGCCCTTCAACCTTCTTGGTCATTAGGGTGGGATAGCACTGGGTTGCTGGTAAGTAATCGTACTCTACCGCGTAAGCGGGACGTAGCATTGAGCAGTTTTCTAATCCGGGGAGCGATCGCAGCATCTGTAACTGCAACCCTTCCGGCAATCCCGTGGAAAATCCCTGGATGTACAGTTCTGGAATCTCTCGCCCTTCTGGCTCAATAAAAATCTGGTGGCTTTCCTTATCAGCAAAGCGCACAATTTTATCTTCAATACTGGGACAATAACGCGGTCCCTTAGCATCTACCCAGCCGCCATAAACCGGTGACAGGTGGAGATTTTCCTGAATCAGGCGGTGAGTCTGAGCTGTCGTGCGGGTAAGATAGCAATTCATCTGCTCCCGTTCCACCCAAACCTCTGGGTCAAAACTGAACCAGCGCACCTCTTCATCACCTGGTTGGGGTTCCATCTTGCTGTAGTCTACTGACCGCTTATCCACCCGTGCCGGGGTTCCGGTCTTCAGCCGACCCGTTTCAAAGCCTAGTCTGTTGAGAGTTTCCGTTAAACCAACGGCGGCAAATTCCCCAGCACGTCCAGCAGGCATCGACTTATTACCCACCCAGATGCAGCCACCCAAGAAGGTGCCAGTCGTTAGCACTACAGCGGGTGCCTGAAACCCCACGCCGAAGTAGGTCTGGACGCCAATGACTTCATCATTAGCTCCCAGCACTAAGTCGGTGACCATGCTTTCGCGGATTGTCAAGTTTTCCTGATTTTCGACAATCCCCTTCATCAGAGCGGCGTATTCCCGCTTATCGGTTTGTGCCCGTAATGCCCAAACTGCTGGTCCTCGTGAGGAGTTTAGCACCCGCTTTTGCAGGTAAGTGCGATCGGCCATTTTGCCAATTTCGCCGCCTAGGGCATCCACCTCATGGGTCAGCTGGGACTTTGCTGGTGCGCCTACTGCTGGGTTACAGGGTTGCCAAGCAATTTTGTCAAGGTTGAGCGTCAGCAGCAGGGTACGACAGCCCAATCGTGCCGATGCGAGGGCTGCCTCACAACCGGAGTGTCCTGCACCCACGACGATGACATCAAAGGCGTCTTGGAATTCTACTGGGGAATGCATGTCGTGCTTCAATCCAAGCAACTGGTACTCATGTCTGATTTTAACGGGTGCGCTGTATACGGTGGCACTGACCTATAGAGTTTTGTATAAATGCCCTCTAGACACTACGTCGGCTGTGGGGTCTAATAGGAGAGATTTTTCCCTCCTTATGGGGATTAGTTAAATCAAATACGAATCAGGAGAACTAAAGATGATCCTTCGTCAGCAATTACAAGCCCTCATCTCTGAGAAACATCTGCTTAAACACCCCTTTTATTTAGCCTGGACAGAGGGAAAACTGACTCGTAATCATCTGAGACATTACGCTGAACAGTATTTTCATCACGTTTTAGCGTTTCCCACTTACATTAGTGCTGTCCATTACAATACTCCTCATTTATCAGTGAGGCAGGAGATTTTAGAAAATCTCATCAGTGAGGAACAAGGCGAGAAAAATCATCCGGCTCTTTGGCAAAATTTTGCTGTAGCTTTAGGCGCTACGGAAGCTGAATTGCCAGCAACAAAGATGTTGGAATCCACAGCCGACTTAATCTCCACTTTCCGCGATGTTTGTCTTCATTCTCCCTTCTATGCAGGTCTGGCGGCTTTGCATGTCTATGAGTCACAAATTCCTGAGATTGCCACAGTCAAAATTGATGGACTTAAGCGCTTCTATGGCATGAGTGAGCCACAAGATTATGAATTTTTTACAGTCCATCAAGTGGCTGATGTCTATCATGCTGAATCAACAATGAAGTTGATAGAAAGTTATGTCAGTACGGAAGAACAAGCAGCAGAAGTCAGCCAAGCTGCCCAAACTGTAGCCAATGCTTTGTGGCAATTTCTTGATGGTATCTATGACACGTACTGCCAGGATATCCAATCGGAGCAAGTGGCGCTGATGAACTAAAGCAGAGACTTCTCGCTATTACTGGCAGATGCTGTGTGGGAATGGAGAGAGGCGATCGCGCAACCGAGAAGTTATTTCACAAGAGCGATCGCTCCATCTCCTCCTCTCCCTATATAGAGACTGTAAAGAAATGTGAAGTTTCACAACCAAACTGGATGTCTTCCTCAGGAAAGGAGCGATCGCGCCAGAGAGCAATAGCTTAAAAAAACTTAACAACACTACCGAACTACCTCCAAGAGAGGCCATAATGCCGACAAACACGGTTGTACACAGATGTCTGCGAAGTACTTTTTTCTCTCCGATGGATGGGCTATCGGTCGCGTTTGGGAGTTTGGTGGACTTTGGAACGTCAACGCTTGGCGACGCGAACCCGAAATTCAGAACATGAACCTTTGTATCCTGGAGCAAGGGGAAAAATTGTGGCTCTACCGGGTTGAAGAAGCCGTTCTCATGGTCGAAGTTAAACCCACGCCTAGCGCCTCGGCCGAGTCCGCGAAAACGATTGGTCAAGTCGTCCTTAAACGCTTGATTACTGCTGACCAAGCCATAGAGCGACTGGCAACCGCACAGACTTTATTCAATCCCCCATCTGTGGAATAGTGGAATAGTGAAGATTATTCTCGAAAAAGTTGGTTGGGCTATCCCTGACGCGGGAGCGGAACTGCCAACTTTGCTTGCAAACAACTCTAACAATAGTTACACTTCTTTAAACAATCTTCAGTTTTACGGATGCCTCGTCCGAAAATGTACGTTGTCTTAACCTGAAGCTCACGCGTGAAATTCTAGGGCGGCAACAGCAAGTTCTAACATCTTTAACAAAGAAGCGTCGAAGTAGAAACTCTATCTGAGGAGGAGCGTAGTCAATGGGACTACCTTGGTACCGAGTACACACAGTCGTTCTGAATGATCCAGGGCGTCTGATCGCTGTACACCTGATGCATACTGCCCTTGTGGCAGGCTGGGCCGGTTCAATGGCCCTTTATGAATTGGCAATTTTCGATCCTAGCGATCCAGTTTTGAACCCAATGTGGCGTCAAGGTATGTTCGTCATGCCCTTCATGGCTCGTTTGGGTGTCACCCAGTCGTGGGGTGGTTGGAGCATTACCGGTGAAACGGTAACAGACGTAGGCGTGTGGTCATTTGAAGGCGTTGCTGCTGCTCACATCGTCCTCTCTGGTCTTTTGTTCCTGGCTGCTGTATGGCACTGGGTCTACTGGGATCTAGAACTGTTTAGAGACCCTCGCACCGGCGAACCAGCTCTTGATTTGCCAAAAATGTTTGGCATTCACCTATTCTTGTCCGGTCTTCTCTGCTTTGGCTTTGGTGCCTTTCACCTGACAGGACTATTTGGTCCTGGAATGTGGGTTTCTGATCCCTATGGCATTACCGGCAGTGTTCAACCTGTGGCTCCGGCATGGGGACCAGAAGGGTTTAACCCCTTCAACCCCGGTGGCATTGTTGCTCACCATATTGCGGCGGGTGTTGTCGGCGTGATTGCTGGTTTGTTTCACTTAACTGTTCGACCACCGGAGCGGCTGTTCAAAGCCCTGCGGATGGGGAATATTGAAACCGTACTTTCCAGCAGTATTGCTGCCGTCTTCTTTGCCGCTTTTGTTGTGGCAGGTACAATGTGGTACGGCAGTGCGGCTACACCAATCGAACTATTTGGTCCAACGCGTTATCAGTGGGACAGCGGTTATTTCATGCAGGAAATTGACCGCCGTGTTCAAGCCACTGTGGCGTCAGGAGGGAGCTTGTCAGACGCTTACTCCGAGATTCCAGAGAAGCTGGCTTTCTACGACTATGTGGGTAACTCTCCAGCCAAAGGTGGTTTGTTCCGCACAGGTCCAATGGATAAGGGTGATGGCATCGCTGTAGGTTGGCTAGGTCATCCGGTGTTTAAGGATGGTGAAGGTCGGGAGTTGACGGTTCGTCGTCTTCCTAACTTCTTTGAAACTTTCCCCGTGATTTTGACTGATGCCAATGGTGTAGTGCGTGCGGATATTCCCTTCCGGCGGGCAGAATCAAAATATAGCTTTGAGCAGAGCGGCGTCACAGCAACGTTCTATGGTGGCGCTCTGGCTGGTCAAACCATTGATGACCCAGCCGAGGTGAAAAAGTATGCCCGTCAGGCTCAACTGGGTGAACCCTTCGAATTCAACCGCGAAACCCTGAACTCTGACGGTGTGTTCCGTACTAGTCCACGGGGTTGGTTCACCTACGGTCATGCTGTGTTTGCGCTCCTGTTCTTCTTCGGCCACATCTGGCATGGTTCTCGGACTCTCTTCCGGGATGTGTTTGCTGGTGTTGAGGCAGACCTAGAAGAGCAAGTCGAGTGGGGTCTCTTCCAGAAAGTGGGCGACAAGTCCACCCGGAAGAAAGAAGCTGTCTAAAAAGGCAATTTTGTAAAAGGAAAAAGGCAAAAGTAAAATTTTCTTTTGCCTTTTGACTTTTTACTTGTGCTTTGCGAGGTAGACTGGGAAGAAAGCAGATAATCAGGATTTATTGACATGGAAAGCATTGCTTATATTTTTATCTTGACCTGTGCGCTTGGCACACTGTTTTTTGCGATCGCCTTCCGAGAGCCACCTCGGATTGAGAAAAAGTAGTTCACTGTGAAGCTGCGCTAGTAGGCGGAGCTAAACCCTGTGAACGCCATAACTTTATAGCTCTTTTGGATTTCCTGAGCCACGAAAACCTATCTAGTCCCATAATGTAAAGAGATTAGATAGACGAATATTGGCTCGGGTTTTCCCGTTTATTTAAAACCTCCGGTCACGGATTTTCCTACGATTTGCTGTCTTTGAGTCCACCCAGCAGGAAAGGACTTTCCAATATGCAATGCCCCTATTGTCAGCACACCGAAAGCCGAGTTCTTGAGTCACGTTCAACAGAAGCAGGACAAAGTGTTCGCCGACGTCGGGAGTGTTTGCGGTGCAAACATCGCTTCACTACATATGAACGCATTGAATTTGTACCTGTAACCGTTATCAAACGGGATGGGAAGCGGGAATCATTTGACCGCTCCAAGTTGCTACGTGGCATTGTACGAGCCTGCGAAAAAACTGGCATTCTCCAAAGACGCCTAGAAGCGTTAGTTGATGAGATTGAAGCCGATTTACAGCAGGGATTTGGGAGGGAAGTCACCAGTAATGAAATTGGCAAATTGGTACTCCGATACCTGAAAGACGAGAGTGAAGTCGCCTATGTGCGTTTTGCCTCAGTCTATCGCCAGTTTCAAGGCATCCGAGATTTTGTTGACACACTAGATCATCTCCAAAGCGATACTGAACTTATAGATACCTCACCAGCATCGCCAACGATTGCCTCTGATGCCGAAAAACTGGAAACATCAGCATCTGTGATGACACCTTCGTGACAGACAATTTTGGATTTTGGATAGAGGTTATGGAAAGCAAAGATAGCATCGGCTACTGTAGGAAGAGCTTTCGCAGGGCAAGAGCTAACGCCAGCAATAGCCAAATATAGAGAATAATATTTATTAGTCACTGCCGCCCTAATAGTGGTCAAGCTCACACTCAAGGCATCCAACTTGGGTTATAATTGCCTGTCTGGACTTTATTAAATCTTCTAAAATAGGGTTTAGACAAAGCGATGTAGGTGTAGGCAGCACAATGCCGACGTGCGTGTACATCGACAGGAGGCATAGTCATTACGGAGACAAAACTAGGAAACGCAACGCACATGCTCAGTCAGAAAACAACCGCTATAGATATTGGCTTCACTCACGACGATTTTGCCGCGCTCCTTGATAAGTATGATTATCACTTCAGTCCTGGTGATATCGTCGCTGGTACCGTATTCAGTTTGGAGCCGAGGGGCGCTCTGATTGACATTGGTGCTAAAACAGCAGCTTATATTCCAATTCAGGAGATGTCAATTAACCGGGTTGACAACCCGGAAGAAGTTTTACAGTCAAATGAGACGCGGGAATTTTTCATTCTGACTGACGAGAATGAAGATGGTCAGCTGACCCTTTCAATTCGCCGCATTGAGTATATGCGGGCTTGGGAGAGAGTACGACAACTGCAACAGGAAGACGCAACCGTGCGCTCTCTCGTCTTTGCCACCAACCGTGGCGGAGCCTTGGTACGAATTGAGGGGTTGCGTGGCTTTATTCCGGGTTCTCACATCAGCACTCGCAAACCGAAGGAAGATTTAGTGGGAGAAGAACTGCCGCTAAAATTTCTAGAGGTAGATGAAGACCGCAACCGTCTGGTTCTCTCGCACCGTCGTGCGCTGGTTGAGCGTAAGATGAACCGCCTAGAAGTTGGTGAGGTAGTCATTGGCTCTGTAAGGGGTATCAAGCCTTACGGTGCTTTCATTGACATTGGTGGTGTCAGTGGGTTGCTGCACATTTCTGAAATTTCCCATGACCATATCGATACCCCCCATAGTGTCTTTAATGTCAATGATGAAGTGAAAGTGATGATCATTGACTTGGATGCCGAAAGAGGTAGGATTTCTCTGTCTACCAAGCAGTTAGAACCAGAACCAGGGGATATGATCAACAACCGCGATCTGGTCTACGATAAGGCTGAAGAAATGGCAGAAAGGTATCGCGAGAAGATGCGTGCTGCTCAACAACCGCAAGCGGCTACCACGGCGGCGGTTGAGGTTGAACTGCCAGAGGTTGAGGTTGAACTGCCAGAGCCAGAGTATGAAGAAGAGCCGCCAGCAGCGACTGAAGATGAATAACTTGATCGGTGGGAAGTGCGTTTGACACACCCAACTGTTACTTAAAGAGGGATTTTCCCTCTTTTTTTATTGATGCAAGCGGCGTGGGAATTGGCTTTTTCCTTGTTCCAGCTGCTGTTGAGTGCTGTATTTGTGAGAGGACTAGTAACCCTTGGTAACAGTTCGCTGTCGGGATGTAACGTTCCCCAATATTCAGGCGGTCATTTTTGATAAGGATGGCACCCTAGAGGATTCGCAAGCCTTTTTGCGAGAATTGGGGCAAAAGCGATCGCGCCTCATCGACGCCCAAATTCCAGGAATTGGAGAGCCACTCCTCATGGCGTTTGGCATCGATGGCGAAAAGCTTGACCCCACGGGTTTAATAGCAGTGGGGAGTCGTCGGGAAACTGAAATTGCTGCTGCTGCCTATATTGCTGAGACAGGTCGAGGTTGGTTAGAGTCGTTAGCGATCGCTCGTAGTGCCTTTGAAGAAGCCGATCGCTACCTAAAAGATGCCGCCAATACTACACCCCTATTTGTCGGTAGCCTGGAAGTCCTGAAGTTCCTCTGTGAGGCTGGTTTAAAACTGGGAATCCTTTCAGCAGCTTCAACTGCACGGGTACAATCTTTTGTCAAGCGTCATCAACTTGACCCATACATCCAGTTACAGCAGGGCGTAGACGAAGGCCCCAGTAAGCCCGACCCAAGTCTGTTTCTCCAAGCTTGCCAAACCCTAGGCGTTGAACCCGCGTCAACCCTGATGGTGGGAGATTCGGCTGGTGATATTGAGATGGCACGACGTGCCGGGGCAGCAGGTTGTATTGGTATCTGCTGGGGGACACCAGCAGCCGCGCATCTAGAAGCAGCAGATGTGGCGATTTCCCAACTCGATGAAATTCAAGTGCTTGATTCTTAACTTGGAAGACTGTTAGTAGTTTTAGAGTGATCGCCCTCATCCACCAAATGTTTCTGATGGGGAAAGGCGATCGCTTCAGAATTAATCAGCTACGACAGCGGCTCAATTCCTAGACAAAGATTCACTGCTTTTTGCACATGTAGCTTTGTTGTATCAAACAGCGGTAACTCTGAAAAATGCTCTGAAGTGACCAACAAAACAATCTCGGTGCAGCCTAGAATGATTCCTTCTGCGCCTTTATTCGAGAAATTTTGCATAATCTCAATGTATTCTTGCCTAGATTGCTCCTTAATGATGCCGTGGCACAATTCGTCAAAAATAATCGTATCGACTCGCTCGCGTTCTGCTGCTGAAGGAGCAATTAAATCGATGCCAAACCGTTCTCTAAAGCGATCGCGATAAAAATCAGCCTCCATCACAGGCTTAGTTCCCAGAATACCAACTGTTTTGAGTCCTTGCTTCAAGATTGCCTCAGCCGTTACATCAACAATATGAATCAGTGGACTCGCTCTCTCTGGAGATGTGGGGTGAGTGCAGAACCCTTGGAAAATAGTAAAAATATCGCTGATGTCTTAAAGGATAGGGAATTTCAGGAGCGATCGCCCATCGCGTAGGGTGCGTTAGCTCTACTCGTAACACACCCACTCAACCACGATTGTTGCCTAAAACCCAATCAAATCAGCCTCAGTGAAGGCTTTATCTAGATTGCTCACCACGTTAAGAGTTTCTGCCCACTGCCACAGATAATCAAAATCAAGATTCTGCCCTTGTAACTTTAAGACTCCCAAAATATCTCGCCATTGTCGAGGAGAATCACCAAAAGCCATGTGATACCAAACAAGTTTTTGTAAAATACTATCTTCTGGGCTACAAACATAGAAGGCTTCCTCTGGTCTATTGGTTGGAGTGTACATCTGCCTTCTGGACATCTGCGATAGTGCAAAAGGTTCATTCCTCATCACAAAAATATCAGCTTTTGCCGCCGACTCAAGATGAATTACATTAAACCAAGAAACCCGACCACTGAGAGCATCTTCAACAGCAATATCACTGATGTAAAACTCACTAGCCATGAATTGAAATAATTGTTGTGCTTGTTCAGCCTTAATATTGACAATGATATCCACGTCTTGCGTTGCTCTTGGCTCTCCATGAGTTGAACTTGCCACAGATCCACCAACGTAATAAGGAACTGAGAGCGAATCCATCACGCCAGCAATTTTTCGAGCTAACCAAACTGGATCTCTGAGCACAAAACTATGTCCTATTAAATCCTTCAGTAACTCAACCCATTCTTGCCCTAGTGTTGCCTTGATAAATAGCTGTTTAATTTTGGTAGGTGAAGCATTAGGATTTCGCTGTTGAATGCCGCAAACGCTTAACTCCCAACAACTTCTAGTAGTTTCACTGGCAAGTGCTAACCTTTCAGCTGGAAGTCTGCGACGCCACAGAGCGAACTGCACTAATTCAGCTTCTATGCTGGTATCTACCGACTGAGCTTTGTAAGTTGAAGAAACCATTGACTTCACATCTCCTACTCCTGACTCCCTCACTTTTGGGCTGATGCAAGCTTAGAATTCTCTTCCAAAACTTCCAAGTTCTTAAGCAGACGCATTGCGGATTGATAAGCTTCCTCAGTCAATTCCTGCCGCTCTCCGGTGTTGTCTACCAGGTCATCAACCACTAACCGCAAGAAACCCATTAGTGGGTTGAGATGAGTGCGAACTTCATACGAGGCTTGGACTAAAGCGTCATTGACCGCCTTATCAACAACATCCTCAGCACTTTGCTCAAATTGCATCGAGTACAAACGAGAATAGTAACCCCCTTGTTTGAGCAGTTCCTCATGAGTGCCAATTTCCACAACTTGGCCTTTGTCCATCACTGCGATTTGATTAGCCTTTTGTACCGTAGACAGTCGGTGAGCAATTACAATCGTGGTGCGATCGCGACACAGTTCATCAATAGCCTGTTGCACCAGTCGTTCGGAAACTGTATCTAAGGCACTCGTCGCCTCATCCAAAATCAAAATATCAGGGTTACGCAGCAACGCCCGTGCGATCGCCATTCGTTGTCGTTGTCCCCCAGATAATAGAACACCGCGATCGCCAATTTCCGTATCAAACCCTTGGGGTAACTGCACAATAAACTCATAAGCATTAGCTCGTTTTGCCGCTTCAACCACCTCATCGAGAGAGACATCCTCCCGCCCATAGGCGATATTGTTACGAACCGAAGTATTAAATAAAAACGTATCCTGGCTAACAATCCCCATCGCTTGTCTAAGCGATCGGATGTCGTACTCCCTCAAATCTTTACCATCAATCGTGATACAACCCTCAAGTGGGTCATAAAATCTCGGTAGCAAATCCACCAGCGTTGACTTCCCCGCACCAGAAGCCCCGACTAAAGCCAAAGTTGTACCTTTCGGCACCCATAAATCCACTCCCCTGAGTACTAAATCCTGATGACTCGGATAGGCAAAAGACACACCTGAAATACGAATTCCTTGCTCAATTGATGTGTAAAGGTTCCGGCCATTAACCATGAACGGTTTATCATCCCGCTGCAAAAACTTCGCGACAATTTCCGTACTGGGAGCCGCGTTAGCGAACCCGCTTCTTTGACCATTGAGCTGGCTAACAATAGGCAGTAACCGGAAAAGCACAACCAAATAAATCAGCAAGACAGTAGTGAGTGACTGAATCTGCTCTGAGAAAAAAGCTCTTCCCAAAAAAACAATTGCCAAAATTGCCAAGATTCCAGCCACTTCATTAATCGGTCCGATGGCGGCAAAATTTGCCTGTGATTGATAATCAGACCGTTCCCGTTCGTCAATAAGTTGCGCTAGACGCTGATACTCAGTCTCTTCATTACTAACAGCTTTGATTAGTCGTATGCCCGTTAGAATTTCCAGTAATGCTGTAGAATAATCCCTCGATTTTTCGGAAAGTACCTGCCCAAAGTCTTTAGCCCGCTTGACAAAATACTGATTAACACCTGTTACTAACAGTAACAAACCTGTCGATGCTACAGTTAACTGCCAGGATATCGAGAGCAAGATGGCGATAAATGTCAAAATTGTGATCGAGGTAGTAAATAATTGAATTGCAATCTTAATTGCACCAGCAGCTCTATTAACTTCTCCGCCAATCCGGTTAATTATATCTCCAATTTTGACTTTTGTATAATAGTCCAAATCTACTTCTAATAGCAGTTTAATTCCTTCTTTTCTTACATCATTAACCAATTTTCTGGATAAATAACTAGAGACTAATGTATTGATATAACCTGTCACATTTTTCAGGATAATTGCCAGGATAACTACCGCCAGCATCATCCCAAGACGGTTACCTCCCTCACCTCCGGCAAAAAGAGCTAGGGTTTTTCGAATAATCGGTGGCCCCTCTTGCAGATTGATGTTGTCTTGACCTAAAAAACCCAAAACTAACGGCACAATTAGTGTTGTACTTACACCATTAAACAGAGCGCAGGAAAAGCCAAGAAGCACAGTCAAGACAATCCAGCCGGGATAGCGTAGTGCGTAGGAAAAAAGTAGCTGATTAGGGGACATAGGGTAATTGCTGCTATGAAATAAAACCCTGGACTTTGAGATTAATTTGGTTATTGAACAGCCGCAATGACATCCGAAAGAGTCGCCGCCATTGTCTCAAGACTATAATGCTTGATACATCGCTCTCTGGCTCTAATCCCCTGAGCATTTGCAGTGTCTAAATGCTCGAATATCCATTGAATCTTTTGGGCAAGCTGCTGGGGGGAGTCTGGATCGACAAGATAACCCGTGTCGCCTAAAATTTCAGGTATGTCACCAACGCGAGTAGATAGAATAGGTTTAGCCATTGACATACCATCTGTCAGTTTTAGGGGAAATTGCGCCTGAGCAGCTAGAGTATTTCGCTGGGGAACAACCACAATATGAGCAGCAGATACTACTTCAGGCATCACTTCAACAGGAAACCTTGGTAGTTTAATAATCCAACGTCCCCATTGTTGAATAAGTTTCTCATCATAGTTATCGTAGGGACTTCCCCCAACAATAACAAGTCTTAAGTTTGGCTGATTGAGATGGTCTAATGCTATTAATATATCTTCAACTCCCTTGTGAGGTCGTGGTGCACCCGGAAACATTAAAATCCGATATTCGGAGAGACCATAACGAACTCGGCTTGCCTCAGGGTCATACTGACAGGGGTTAAACATTGAAGTATCTTTGCCATTTGGCAAGTAGACACCACCAAATAATTCTTTTAAAAACTGAGTATCTATGGTTATTGCATCGGCACGTTTAACTAACTTTTCCATCCACTGTATATAAAGCGGATGATCGGGAGTTCTTAGCGCCCCATTTTTTTTAAGGATATCCTTAGCAAGCTGTTTGGGAGTGGGACGATACTTCCATTCATATCCCCCATGCCAGCTAAGTTCCCAGTCATCCATATCCAAGATTACAGGACGACCTGTTTGGAGTTTTTTAATAAGAGATAACCCGAAGCTTGTGGGCTTAGGCTTTACCGCATAAATGATATCACCATCAATTTTGTTTAATAGTTTGCGAGCTGAAGTAAGAATTTCAGGATAGCGGCTGCCTGGAACCGATAAAATTGTAATTCCTGAAGGTGGTATTGCATACAAATCTTTACCAAAAAGAAAGCCAACAATCTCAGTTTCGTAATTGAGCTTTTTCAATACTTGGGCTAGTAGAAATGCCCGAATGGCTCCTCCTCCAGACAGGTCGCTAACAACTAAGGAAACCTTCAATTTATTCATGTCAAAAAGCAGCTACGTTCTCAAATGGCTAACTGCCTGAGGGTGTACGGTGGATAAATCAGATTTTTGGAAGCTTTTCAGAAAGTTGGGGAGTTTTGGTAAGCCGTAGGTAGCACCAGTTAATGAAAAGTAAAATTAATTTTCTGTGCTTGAAAGTGTTACTTAATTAACTATCTTCAGGTGACCTATTTGGAGTTCGTCAAATATGCGATTGATTTGGCTACGCTCTTCATCGGTGACTTTGTAGTCAGAAAGGATAGTGGAAACCAACTGTAGATGATCTAGACGGCTCAAGTAACCGATATTAAGAATTCGCTCTACGATTTGTTTGGTCGTTTGATTGGATTGATTATGAATGGTTCCTGCCATTAGCTTCTGGTCACGCTGTAAGGTTTTTGCTCTCTAGCTGTTGTCGGGGTTTTTCTACTAAGGTAGTCTGCTTGGCAGGGGTATGTCATCTCGCGAGTTGAGGGGTGAGTAGAGTTATGTTTAAAAAAAGGTGCCGTTGAGCATATCTATCTGTCTATTCATAATATTCAAGGTTCGGTTGGTTCACTCGTCGCTCAGAAACTTATTTAAACCAAGGAGTACACCAATGCAGGTAAGTCGGCTTCCAGCACTTTCTGACAACTACATTTTTTTGCTGCATGACCCCAAGCAGAACATCGCGGCTGTTGTCGATCCAGCAGAGGCTCAACCAGTGCTGCGGCGTCTAGAAGAACTTGGCGCTGAGTTGGTAACGATTTTCAATACTCACCATCACAGGGATCATGTAGGGGGCAATCAGCAGTTGATGCAACGTTTTCCAAAAGTCCGCGTGTATGGAGGCGCACAAGATCGAGGAAGAATTCCTGGGCAACAGGTGTTTTTGCAGGAGGGAGATCGCGTTGAGTTTGCCGATAGAATTGCGTCAGTCTTGTTCGTTCCCGGACATACCAGTGGACATATCGCCTACTACTTTCCCCCAGAAGTCGAGGGTGAAACGGGCGAGTTATTTTGCGGCGACACTCTATTTGCAGGCGGTTGCGGCCGACTGTTCGAGGGTACACCGACGCAGATGGTAGACTCCCTTAGCAAGCTCCGAGCTTTACCAGATAACACGCGGGTATGGTGCGCTCATGAGTACACGCAGAAAAATCTTCAATTTGCTCTGACTGTCGATGCCAAGAACCCAGACTTACAAACTCGATATGCTGAAGTTACTGAGGCTCGCCGCCGTTTAGAGGCAACCGTGCCATCCCAACTGGGTGTTGAAAAGCGCACTAATCCCTTTTTGCGCTGGGAGGAACCGACACTACAGTCCGCTGTCAAGTCAAAAGAGCCTGTACAGACCTTTGCGCGGCTACGAGGCATGAAAGACCAGTTCTAAAATTGATCAAGCGATCGCACCAGACGTTTCTAGAGGGAAATGCCCGGTTGCGATCGCTTAACAAATTTTCGTAGTATGGAGTGTTGCACAATATCATCATTCCTCGAAGAAGCCCGTACCCGAAATAAAGACTATGGCGAAACGCATCCAGTTAGTTTTAAATCAAGATGTTAGCAAGCTGGGAAAAACTGGCGATTTGGTTGAAGTAGCTCCCGGCTATGCTCGTAACTATCTACTTCCCAAAGGATTCGGCTCTCGAGCTACCCCCGGCATCCTCAAGCAAGTTGAGCGACGCAAAGAGCAAGAGCGGCAGCGCTTGCTAGAAGAGAAGCAGCAAGCCCAAGACCGCAAGACGGCCCTGGAAACCGTTGGTCGCTTCACCATCCGTAAGCAAGTGGGTGAAAATGAGGCAATCTTTGGTACCGTTACCGCTCCGGAAGTAGCGGAAGCGATTCAAGAGGCTACTGGTCAGGAAATAGACCGACGGGGAATTACTCTACCCGATATCAGCAAACTCGGTTTCTACAAGGCAGAAATCAAGCTACATCCAGAAGTCACAGCGGTTGTAGAAGTTCATGTTGCACCTAACTAGTAAAAGTGCTCAGAAGAAAGTGCTGAGTGCTGAGTTGAAGACCACCCAGGCGGAGTATTAACCTTCTCCGATGGAAAGATTCCGCCCACGACAGCGCAGTGAGACGCCGTCTGGAGCGGGTACCTACCGAGTTAAACACTGCCTTAGCCTTAGTGGGCGTAGGCCAGTTGCTCGAACCTTACTCAGCGCTCAGTACTAAGTTCAGTGAAGGTAAAACTGAGTAATCCTGTTACACAGAGTTGACCCGTTCTGTCAGGTCAAGAGAGGGGTTGAGTGGTGCTTAAATCGCAGTTACTCAACCCCTAAATTCATTAAGCTGGATTTATGTGCCGCTCACCTACGAGGAGAGAGGGAGTAAGAATTCCTATCCCCGACGCGGAAGGAACCAGGGGAAAGATTCTTTTCTAGGATTACTGAATCGACGTTCCAGGGACTCTCCCACTCTCCTACTCTCCTAGTCTCCCGCTCTCCCCCTTCGCTATGGCTCAAGAACTAAATTTTTATTCATTTGGCAACTCTGTACCTCCTCAAAACGTTGATGCTGAGGAGTCAATTCTCGGAGGCATTTTGCTAGACCCCGAAGCAATTGGTCGAGTTGCTGATCTACTTCGCCCGGAAGCTTTCTACATTGAGACCCACAAAGAAATTTATAAAGCTGCCTTAGCCCTCCATACCCAGGGTAAACCGACCGATTTGATGAGCATCACTACCTGGCTGTATGACCATGAATTATTAGAGTCAGTTGGCGGTCAGAGTAAATTGGCACAGCTAGTTGAGCGCACTGTATCAGCCGTCAATATCGACCGATACGCGACGTTGGTGATGGACAAGTACCTACGCCGCCAACTCATCCAGGCAGCCAATGAGATTGTCCGGCTAGGCTATGAGACATCTTTGGAGTTGGAAACCGTCCTTGACCAGTCAGAACAGAAAATTTTCAGCCTGACTCAGGAGCGTCCTCAGCAAGGTTTGACTCCAATTTCTGAGACGCTCGTTCAGACTTTCCAGGAGATAGAAACCCGCCATCAAGATGTCGCTCTACCTGGCCTCCCCTCGAATTTCTATGACCTAGACGCAATGACTGGTGGTTTTCAGCGTTCTGACCTGATTATCGTTGCTGGCAGACCGTCAATGGGGAAGTGTCTAGAGAAATCTTCTGAAATTGCTCTGGCAGACGGTAGTATTGCGACTATTGAAGAACTGTATCACCGCCGCTATGCCAAGCTATCCACTTTAAACGACGATTGGCAGTTTAGCTTTACAGAACCCGTTGCATTTGTTGATGATGGGGTAAAACCTGTTTTTCGGCTCACTAGTCGCTTAGGGCGGTTTGTAGAATCGACAATCACACATCCTTACCTAACCATTAATGGGTGGCGAAGGCTTTCTGAA
>DATNPI010000191.1:0-1738 GCA_036703325.1 Coleofasciculaceae cyanobacterium | reverse complement strand
CTTTTGGTCGGCATAGCGGGGCTTCCATCTGGGTTTTGAACTGGGACTCTAATTGTGTTTGACATGGAGATAATCCTGTAAAACAGTTTTATGTTCCTTCCCACAATTCAGCTAGGATGTCCTTTCTACAAGCACTCAAGGGACAAAGAGTTTGAACATAGTCCGCTTTAGGAAAACGAGCGGAAGTTCGTGCCTAATTGAATCTCGTGTGGTAGACAATAGTTACCCTTGGAAATTGTTCTTTCCAAGCCCCTCCCTCAACGAAGTAGGGAGGGGTTCTTGACGTCTCTGTCTTTGGAGGAAACGAGGCGTGTTTCACACGATAAACCATTGGTTGTTGGGAATGTCTCTAGCCCAAGTCTGACTTTGTTATGAACCCACATTCCGCATTAATTAAGTGTGGCACTAAGCTAATGGGTATTTAAGCTGCATTATCGAGCAGGCAAGGCAGCACTTCGACACGCTCAGTGACCAGGCAGAAGGGTTAAGAGTTTTGCTCTCATCGCGAAGGTGTGCAATTTAAATGCACATGAGCTTATGACCTCAACCGAGAGTTAGTTGCCAGTAGTATCGTCACGACCTCAGTGCTGCTCTTAGTGATAATTCCCTTCTGGCTTTTTTTGTTTGGTCAATCCTGAAGTTGACTTAACGCTTAAGAGTCAAGAGTGACACTCTACTGGAGTTGATAGCGACTCAGGCTCAAGACTTACGCAATTGTCCCCCGTTTCCCCAACTGTGGAGGGAGAAGAGGGGTTAGGTAGGCTTTCATGTCCAGGACTTACGTCCTCGCCCCCTAACCCCCCAACTTTGAGGGGAGCAAGCCCTGCCTGATTTGGGGAGATGCAGGGCTAATCAACCGATATTGCTTAGGTCTTGATATCGATAGTGCATCAGTCCTGAGGCTGATGCGATTCGTTGAGCCAACGTTGTCATCAAGTATTGACTTTTTCTGTGAAACCAGGATGAAGCCAAGTTCAAGCTTGATGCAATCTGATCCCATCAACATTCTAATGTCATGAATTCATGACATATTGATCCCCGGTTTGCCTGTAAATTCGTCAAGCGACAAGAAATCGCCTTATGATCCCCTTGACCTCAGTCAAGGCTTTTCTGTTACATAGATTAAGTAAGGCGATCCCGAAGAAAAGTTAATTTTTAGCCTTTCTGAGATCATCGGCGGCTGGATAGACCTAGATACCTGTTATGAATGATGACCCACCATTTGCGATAGCGGAGCGAGGCGTTAGCTTAGCGCAGCTCTCACTCTGCGAATTTTAGGAGAGCGGATCTAGCGCTCTCTAGCCTAACGAAAGCGTTAGCGCCACAACAGCAAGCACCCCATGGTGCCAAGTAGCAAGGTACAAATCGCAGACTGGGAATTTTAATCAAAACTGGTGAGTCACTAAAGCTGAAAAATCGAAAGTTTCACCGATTGAATATGTTGCATGACGACCGAAAACTTTGATTCATCAGGAGTGACATACCACCTGCCGTCCTAATTATTGGAGAGCATACTCATGGCAAAAGAACGCCCACCCTTAGAAGAGATGACATTGCGACAACTACGTAAAGTCGCTAGTGAATATGGCATCTCTCGTTACAGCCGGATGCGCAAGTCGCAGCTGCTGGCAGAGATTCAAAAGATACAACGCACAAATATTTCTATTAGTCCATCTCGCACCGTGGAGGCACAACCAGAAGTGGAAGCAGCAAAGTTTGAATTAGGTCAGGAGGATCG
>DATNPI010000263.1:0-2974 GCA_036703325.1 Coleofasciculaceae cyanobacterium | reverse complement strand
TCATCCGGCTGTTTCTGGTGATGTGACTCAGTACAATCCGACGATCCTTAACCCAGTGCTGCTGAGGTAACAAAACCCGCTCTTTAAAGCCCTTCGCGAGACGAGGATCGCCTTCACTGGCACGAGCAGAAGCGTCGTAGTGCATTTCTGAGGAGATGACAATCGGTGCTTTGGCGTTGAGGATGGTGACTTCATAAGAAATCGCTGCCAAGTGCCGATGTTCAAAGGAAACGAGTCGGCGCGATCGAATCGATACTTGCTTGCCAGACGGCGTTTGCCAAAGAACTTCGCGATCGAGTGTCCCGTTTTGCATATCAAGTGCCCGCTCAAACTTGAGCAGATTCGCCATCGGTAGGTCAAACGGTTCATCATCGACGTACAGCCTAATAATTTTGCTGTCAGTGGCATTTACAATGGTTTGTCCTGTCCTAGCGAAGCCATAGGCTTCCTCTGCATAGACGATGGGCCAGGATTCATAAAAGCCATTGATAAATGTGCCATTTTGTCCAACGGGAGTGCCTTCCTCAAATACTCCTCGCATCCCCAGGTAACCATTCGCTGTTGAAAACAAGGTTTCCATTTGTACCAGGAGTTTTGGGTAGAACTGCTTTTCAACCCACCGCCAAGGCTCAGGGGGATAAATATATCTGGGAGGAATTAAAAGTTTATGGTGTAACATTGATCTTCAACCTCATTAATGACTTCCTGATAGCTTCTTCAAGTAGCGGCATACGGACTAATTTTGATGACAGTAGTTAAGTGTTGAATGATATGTTTATTTTGAGAACTAACGCTGGCATAACCTAAGTTATAGGTGTCATTCAAGGGAAGGTATTGAGCGAGCATATTGACTTTAGTTGATGATATTGTTGGTAAAAGCATTAAAACCTTTACTACAAATATGTTGCCAATTCTAATGAGTGACGATAAATCAGGAGCATTAGTATCTGTATTATTCTTGTTGTCTCCCTTGTAATGCATTCGCCAACAGTATCGATAACTATCTAAAAAATAGGGGCGAGGGGAGAGAAATTTTTACCTTTCGTTGTCAGCGTACTACGTGGCGTCTAGCAAATAATTCGCCTTGTATAACCATCGAGGTACTAACTCAACAAGGCGATATTTTACCCAAATTAACGAAGTTAGTCGTGAACTAGACCATCGGGCATAGTTGCTCCGCTTAAATTAGCGCCGGTGAGGTCGGCACCACTAAGGTTGGCACCACTAAGGTTGGCTCCGACTAGCGACGCACCACTAAGGTCAGCCCTGATAAGGTCGGCTTCACTGAGGTCAGCACTAGTGAGGTCAGCCCTACTGAGATTAGCCAGTATCAGGCTAGCTCGGCGAAAGTTAGCGCCCATAAGGTCGGCAGAGCTAAGGTCAATTCTAATGCAGTCAGCCTCTTGAAGAGCGGCTTTAATGAGATTAGCTTGGCTGAGGTCGGCTTCGCTAAGGTCAGCGCCACTGGCATCAGCCTCACTAAGATCAGCTCCCTTAAGGTCAGAATTGAAGAATTTGGCTTTCCGGAGGTTAGTATTGCTGAGGTCAGCATTAGTGAGGTCGGCGGAGCTAAAATCCGTCTTGATCAAACCACTCCCTTGAAAGTCAGCACCAGTGAGGTCAGCATTGCTGAAGTTATGTCCTCTTAGGTCATTCCCGCTAAAGTCAGCCCCCCTAAAGTCAGGTCTTATTTGAGGATTGTTCTCCCTCCACCGATTCCACAGGATTACATCTTTCATAAATAAATCGAGCTGTTCTTGATTTGCCATAGAGATAGCTTCTGATCTGACTAAAAGGATAGTACTAGAGTTCTGAGGATTTGCAATGAGGCAAGGAACACTAGTAGCTAAACTGGTATGTTCTTTTCAAGAACGGCTAGAGCTAATTTTTCGAGGACGAGAGCGCTGCTTCTTGACGCTCTCTTTTGAGCGCCAGATTCCTCCCAAGTTGCGAGAGTGTAAACACTAGCAACACCGCTACTAAACAGACAGCAAATACAGGAACTGCGATCGCCAAACCTGACAAGATAATAGAGCCACCTGATTCAATCGTGGAAATCAAGGCATTACCCAGTCCCCCCGTCATTAAGGTTGAAGCCAAACGCGCCATTCCCGAAAACGCTTGAATCGTACCCGCTGAACCACCGCCTGCAATTAGTGCGACAGTCCACTGCAACATCGGATCGGCGTCAGGAAGTAGAGAAGCTGTAACAACTGTACCCGCTGCGATCGCCATTGGCGTGGCAACAATATCCAGCAAATGATCGACCCAAGGAATGTAATAAGCAGCAATTTCAATACAAGTCGCCACAGCAAACACCACCAGTGCCGGATAAGTTCCCATCCACCCAAAATTAGGTGAGAGTGTTAGATGCCCAAAGATTGACGCCATACTCATCACCAGCGGCGGCACAAATACTCGAAAGCCACAAGCCGCACTCAAACCAATACCTATACAAATACTTAATAGAGTATCCATACTAATCACTCAGCCCGAAACCTATATTTCCAGCTTATGGAAAAAATTCTTGCTTCCCACTCCCCCCCAAGGGTGAAGAGCTATTTTTGTGAGGGTGGGAAAGTGGCAGAGGAGAAAACCAGCCCCAACAATTCCTAGCTTTCCTTCGGGGGCTATACAAACAAATCCCGCCTTCGCGGGTTTAAGAGGAATGGCACTGACTTAAGAACTCTCATCAATACCAATCAACCCTTGTGCAGGGGGGAAAGGGGGAGGCACTCGTCCAAAGATGGGGGGTTTGGGGGGAAGCCCCCCAGACTTGGTTTCTCCAAAAAATTGACGATTTTTCGCTTAAGTCACCCGATTTTGGATTTTGGATTTTGGATTGGCTCCGCCTTGAAAGGACGGAGCTTGAAATCCGACATTTTTTTGATAATTCCCTTTAAAAAGGGAGGCTTAAAACCCCTTTTTTTGGTCAGTGTCATTCGGTTTAAGAGCAAATCCGCGAAGGCGGACT
>DATNPI010000237.1:0-3624 GCA_036703325.1 Coleofasciculaceae cyanobacterium | reverse complement strand
ATGACTTCTTCTCTGATGCTGGTTAAGGTGTGTTCAATGAGTTGCCAAAGCTGTTGCCGTTGTGAGCTGGTATCGTTGGGCATCAAAGTCCAATCGCTGATGGGTGCTGGTAGCCAAGCGAGGATGTAATCGTCCTGATCCTCTTTGCCAAGTTTCCAGGATAGGCGTCGAGTCTGTTTTCGGCATAAATAATCCTGTTGGCGCAAAGTTGCACAGATGCTCTCGCCTTCAGATTGAAGGCGAAGCCAGTCGGAGTGTTTCATTGTCAAAATCTGGGTAATGTCTTCAGAAAGAGCGATCAGCTTTGCTGGTGCGCTTCGCGCAATCGCTGCGCTCACTTTAGCGATCGCCTACAAGGAACTTTTACTTACTGTTTGGCTGCCATCCTATTTTTTGTTTGGCAGTTATTTTATTTTATGTTGTGCAATAATCTTGTCAAGAGCCAATTTCTGCTTATGCGATAATTCAAGAGAATGCTCAATGGAAAATACGGCGGGGAATGGAGAAGAAGCGCGGCAGACCGAAATCAGACAAGAAGACGATCAGTGTGGGCATACGGATCGAACCAGAGGACTGGGAAAACCTGAATCAGGTAGCAGCCAGTCTGGGAATGACTCGCACGGAACTGATCACCCAAATCTCCCGAGTCAAGAATCCAGAAGATTTACAGGCGTTTCAAGAGGCGAAATATCTGGGGGAATGCTTAGCCAATTAATCTTGGAAACTCAAGAGGAATTGGCTTATCTAGAACAGAAAATACCTCGCTTGAGAGCGCGGCTGAACAGTTTTCAACAACTGTACGGGGATTTGCAGCGCAAAACCAGGGAAGACCTCAATGATGCAGATGAGGAAGATGAGGTTGGCGATCACATTAATCATGCCAGCGACGAGGAAGAATAGAGCTGGTGGGTTTGATGCGTCTAGAAGGGCTGGATTTTAACAAGCGGCTACCTCCGGTGCAGCGACAATCACCTTCACTTCTCTATCAATAATGATCGGTTTAATCTGTTCTATAAGTAATCGCTGTTAGACTGTACAAGAAAATTTGCTCCTAATTATCTGAGCTATGTTGTGGCAACCAATAGAAGACTTACCACCAAATTGGCAAACTTTGGCTAATTCAGAGTTACCGCCTTTAGTTACTGTTTGGGATGAACAAGCAGATCGTCTTCGTAACTCCGGCGAATTCAAGACTTTCATGGAGAGATTACGCCGGGAAATAGCCATTGAAACTGGAATTATCGAACGGTTGTACACCATAGATCGAGGAATTACTCGACTGTTGATTGAACAAGGCATTAATGAGGCTCTAATTCCTCATGGAGCTACAGATCGTCCAGTTAAACAAGTAGTTTCTCTAATCCAGGATCAAGAAGCAGCGATTGAGGGACTGTTTGATTTCGTGGGTAGACAGAGGATTTTATCAACCTTCTATGTCAAGCAGCTACATCAGCTTCTCACTCAGAGTCAGGATAGTACAGAGGCTTTGGTTCCATCCACAGGGCAAATAATCCGTATCCCTCTTATACAGGGTGATTGGAAGCGACAACCCAATAATCCTATCAGACCAGATGGAACTGTTCATGAATACTGTCCACCGGAGCAAGTAGCATCTGAAATGGATCGATTGGTTGAAATACATCATCAACATCGAGAACAAAATGTTCCCCCTGAAGTCGAGGCAGCATGGCTACATCATCGCTTTACACACATTCATCCATTTCAGGATGGCAATGGTAGAGTTGCTAGATGCCTTGCAAGCTTAGTTTTTATTCAAGCTGGATGGTTTCCGCTAGTTCTTACCCGTGATGATCGAGCAGCTTACATTACAGCTTCGGAACAAGCAGACCAAGGTAATTTATCAAACCTAATCAACTTATTTTCAAAGAGCCAGAAGCAAGCATTCATTCGTAGTCTTGGTCTATCCGAACAAATCTTAGCTGAGGCACGACGCAGCCAGGTTATCATAGCTTCTATTGCTGATAGGCTCAGGCAAAACCAGACAGCATCTATACAGGAGCGATGTCAAAAAGTTGAAAACTTTGCTACACGTCTATTTGAGATAGCATCAGATCGCTTGCAGGATATTGCTGATGAAATTAAGCTGTCTGTTCAAAACCTAGTAAATGATGCTCAAGTTTTTAGAATTGCGGCTTCTTCTATCGATCCTCGCTCATACTATCATCGATATCAAGTTGTAGAAACAGCTAAACAGTTGGGATACTTTGCTAATCTTCGTAGTTATCATAGTTGGATACAGCTGGTTATTAACGTAGAAACGTCAACAATACTCTTGATTTCATTTCATGTTCTTGGACATGAGTATCGTGGTTTACTTCTATGTAGTGCTTGTGCATACCACAGGGATGAGACAGAAGAAGGCGAACGCAATATTAGCGACATTCAAGCTCTCACGGATTCCCCATTTCAGTTCTCTTATGCTGATGAAGAGAGCAATTTGACCGAGCGTTTCAAGCAGTGGCTAGAAGATGTAATCGTAACTGGCTTGGAATATTGGAACAAGAGCCTCTAGAAAAGAGCGATTGCCTATCCCCATAGGTGGTTTGACGCCAGAAAACCCAACATCTACTCCCGTCCAACATCAACGCCATCAGAGTGGTCTGGATCGTAGAAGTCAACATAGAGCGGATCAGCGAAAACGGTTTTGGCTTCCTCAAACGAAACTCTGTGCTTTAACAGATTTCTTGCCGCCTTGTTTTCGTCCCATTCAAAATTCATGGAATGATTGTAGCATCAAGAATTTTAAGGGATTTTTAGTGCATCGCTCATTGCTATAAATTGACTTTATACCAGGGAACCCCACATCTACTCCCGTTCAACATTCACGCCAAATGCAGTGATCGCACTTCAGCGTTGACGAGGATAGCGATAGCGAAGCGCTGCTGCTTTCAGCAGATCGCACTCAGCGCTTAACGGCACACTTAAGCGGTGGCAAGCAACCTTGAACTCAATCATTTTGGGCTTTTGTCCTTTCACTCCAACGGAAATCTAGGCTGTATTTTGGCAGCAAGAGCTTGATTTTCCTGCATAACCTTGATCAGAAACCGTAGAGCCTCATTGACTGCCTCAGCATTAGGAAACATCTCTGCAACATCAGGCTCTAAGCGCACAGTTGTCCCTCCTCAAAGCCATTTGGTCTCAAATGCGTCTTGCCCATCCCCATAGACCAATGCCCCGTATTCTTGCCACCGTGCTAGTGCTTCAGGAGTGAGGGAAGGAGAGTGCAAAACACTCAAGTTTTCTTCTAATTGGGGTTGAGTTTGTGGTGCAGTTAGAGCCAGGTGTACTGCTTTTTGGTGTAGTGCATATTGGTAACAATCAGCCGCCGTGGGAATCTCTCCTTGCCAATCCGGGTGTCCTTGTAGAAGTTCCCCCCAACGGGTGCAAGTGAACGCAACAACTGGAATGCCAGCCTGTTGAGCCATTGGGAAAACCTGTTCTTGGGCCTTGCGATGCGCCATATTGTAGCGGTGCATGAGTACCTCAGTGCGATCGCTTTTAATCAAATCTAAGGCGAGCGCACGATTATGGGTGGTTGCACCTACATAGCGGATCAGCCCTCTTTCCTTCCAAGCCCAAAGCTCATCGAGTACAGCCCAAGTT
>DATNPI010000216.1:0-2861 GCA_036703325.1 Coleofasciculaceae cyanobacterium | reverse complement strand
AACTACTTACCTCAAGTGTCTTCTATTAGTAGATATCTCCACTTGCGGTAGGAGTTATGCACTTTTTGTCTAAAATCAGCTGGACTGCAACAAAAGAATTGCGATCGCTCTTATAGAAAAACGCTATAAACCCACAGGTCTTACGCAATACTCGGTGGTTACCTCCCCCAACCCTGAAAAAAACGGGGAAACCATACCAAGTTGCTTTCAAAGATATCACTTGGCTGTTGGGACTCTTGGAGACAAGGGAGACAGAAAGTAAGATTTAGGAACGCAACATAGTATTAGATCTTGTTCCCCCCTTTCGTTGGGGGGCAAGCACGTAAGAAGCCAGCCCAGATGCCAGCGCCTAATTACAGAAGTAAAATGTTTGTCAACAAATTGCCTGGTAAAACACAGCAACAGCCGCCGCCGTGCGATACAAGGCGGAGTCGGCTGTTAAAATACTTGACTATAAAGTTAGTAGTAATCAGCTAAAGCGGAGAGGCTAAGTGCTAATTTATTGCCTCAGCTACGTTGCGCGATCGCACGACGAATTTGCTATCCCTAAAGTAGGAGGGATAACTTAAACCTGGTCTAGCCACCGGGTTTATGAATGGTTTATGAATCGACACTCACAGAATATTACGCGGCTTATGTCCTATTACTTTGGGCAAAAAAAGCCCCAACTTTCATCAACTTGCATCAGGGAGTTGCTTCTTCTGTTGTAGCCATTGGGGCGTTGTACTCATGAAAAATTACCATCGCCAAAGCACGACTGCTACCTGCTTAAAGATAGAAGTTTTGTTAAGACAAATTGTATATTAGAATACAGAAATTACTCTGGAGAGCTTTCTGGACAAATGCGATCGCCTCTAAAGCAACGCCAAGAGTCAGACGGCAAACACTAATGACCGAAGAATAAAGACCTCATTATCGTGTTCTCAGCACGTCTGTACGGTTCTAGAAGCCAGAAAAACAAGAAACTAATTGACGGCATAACTCAAGTCCTGAAGGATGTTCAGTGATGCTTCTCGGCTTCAAGACGGAGCTAAAACTCAACAACTATCAACGCACTCAATTAGCCAAACATTGCGGTGTTGCCCGACACGCTTGAAACTGGGAACTGGGATTAACTAAGCAGATTCTTGACCACAATAAAGTTAATCCAGGCGACAAGATTAAGTTTCCCACTGCCGTAGATCTTCACTCATTGCTCGTCGCAATGGTCAAGCCTGAATGTTCCTGGTACTACGAGGTGAGTAAATGTTGAATGCCTCTATCAATTTGGAAAAAGCTGTCAATTAGACGGTGTTAGCCCCTGGGCTGGATAGAGCCGACTTTCCAAGTTGAAAGGTAGAAGAAAGCTTTGAAGAATAGAGCTAGCAACACTTATCTAGTATAGAAAGTTCTAGTGTTGGGTAGCTTTAGGTAAGTCTTTTGTAACGGTTGATAATGAACACAGCGATCGCACGGTCCGCTGGGATTGATCGCACATCGAAGCAACTCAGAGCGAGCATTGTATGAGCAAGTGATATCTCCAATTACCCAGCGCCCGTCCAACAGAGTGACATCGGCTGGGGCATCGAACTTTTGAACGTAGAGAGCGATCTTGTGAAGCTGATAACGTCCCGATCTGAGCAGATAGCGATGCCTGCGTTCTAAAACCATGTAGGTTTGACCCTCGACTTCCAGGTATGCTCCCGGCTCGGGATTCCAGTCTAGATATAGATGACCCAGAGTAGAACGGGGATGGCTCAGAATGACTTCTGCAGGCAGAGAATTCAACTCCATAACAAATGAATATCGACGGATTCCCAGAACATTTACATCAATATAGAAATACGCTTCCTGATCGGCGTATTACCGACCAGGAAGCTCAAGGTGCTCTCTGTGAAAGAGAGGGCGGTCAAATTAAAGGTAGGTTACTGAATCCGACAAATTGGTTCGCCAGAGCCAATGAACTACAAAGCAGCCTGACGCTCTTTAGCTTCCTTGATCACCTCTTCCGCCACGTTAGCTGGACAAGGAGCGTAGTGTGAGAACGACATTGAGAACTGTCCACGCCCAGATGTCATGGTACGCAGGTCGCCGATGTAGCCAAACATCTCGCTCAACGGCACATCTGCCTTAATGCGTGCCCCCGTGGGGCCTATTTCCTGAGATTTGATCATCCCACGGCGGCGGTTAAGATCACCGATCACATCGCCCATGTGATCATCTGGCGTGAACACATCGACATTCATGATCGGTTCGAGCAACTGAGGTCCAGCCTTGGGAACGGACTGACGATAAGCGGCTTGTGCGGCGATCTCAAATGCGATCGCGGACGAGTCAACTGGATGGAAACCCCCGTCTGTGAGCGTGAACTTCAAGTCCATGCAGGGGAACCCAGCCAACACGCCCTTGTCAATGCAGCTGACAAAGCCTTTTTGCACTGCTGGCCAGTACTCTCTCGGTACGTTGCCACCCGTCACCTTTGACTCAAACTGGAAACCACTGCCTGGTTCACCCGGCTCAATCACATAGTTGATCTTGGCAAATTGACCAGAACCCCCAGACTGCTTCTTGTGGGTGTAGCCGTCTTCGAGGCGCTTAGTAATCGACTCGCGGTAGGCTACCTGGGGTTTACCCACCTCCACCTCCACGCCATGAGTGCGCTTCAGGATGTCAATCTTGATGTCTAAATGCAGCTCACCCATCCCCTTGAGAATGGTTTCGCCACTCTCCTCATCAGTCACCATATGGAAGGACGGGTCTTCCTGCACCATTTTACTCAATGCGACTCCCATCTTCTCTTCACCTCCTTTTGCCTTCGGTTTGACAGCAATGGAAATGACGGGTTCAGGGAAGACCATCGGCTCCAGCGTCGCGGGATTTTT
>DATNPI010000212.1:0-19783 GCA_036703325.1 Coleofasciculaceae cyanobacterium | reverse complement strand
TACCCAGTTTTGCAGTGACTGAAATCACCTCCCTAGTTAATGGTTTTTACAATTTTCCGTGAGAAATCTCACCAGTTTTACGGACGTATTTCAAAGGAGATTTAAGAGAAATGTTTAAAGATTGAAAGCGTAACGTCATTCCTTGTCAAAGCCATGCAATTCACAGATTTTTTAGCGCTCGAAGATTTCTTTTCCAAGATTGAAAGGGCAACGCTTGAAGAAATTTTAGATGAAAAGCGCCTAAGTGATGACTCGAAGCCCCTAGCAGAAGATTTCGTAAACTCTAGAAGCATCCTAGTGGGTTGCGCAAATATGCCTTCATGGGAAAATGCTTGGTGGGGAGAGCATGCGCTCAGAGAACTTGACGCATCGGCGGTAAGATGAACGACCTTCTGATTCAACAACTCAAGCATCCAGCGCTTTTCGGATATTGGAAAAAAGAGGGGTATCGTACCCCTCTTTTTTCCGCCTTTCAGCCCCCGCTATAGCCTTTGGCTTAACGCCAGTCTTCCCGGCGAACTCGATAAAATTTTAGTATTTAAGTATATTCACGGAAAAAGGAATTCGCTAGAAAAATTTTACGTTTCTTTAAGTGTTATTTCGGATACTGAAAATTTCTGAAGTATAACCAAGGAAGGACTGCATCTACCAAAAGAAATATAACTGATAATTACTATGCAGCCTGACACTGCTCCGCTTGCGTTGCCTACCCTAGAGCAAATAATCGACTCTCATCCCCTAACTACTCCCCCTGAGACTCCACTGCTAGATGTCATTGCTTTAATGGGGCAAGGACGAAAAATTTGTGCCTTGTCGAGCTGCGGACAAATCTCTCTAGAAGAGACTGATCGCTCAGTACAGGCTACACGAATGCAAGCATCAGGTACGCACGTTACTAGCGCAGCGCCTGCTAGCTATGTCTTGGTGATGGAAGGAGATCTCTTGGTCGGAGTATTTACCGCACAAGACCTTATTCGCCTGACGGCTTCAGAGGTATCGCTGGGGGAGACAAATATTGCTGATGTGATGACGCGGTCAGTAATTACCCTGACTTCATCGGATTCATGCAACTTTTTCACAGTACTATCACTTTTTTGTCAACATAAAATTTGTCACCTACCGGTTTTAGACCCTGGTGGTCAACTGGTGGGGATGATTACGGCTGACAGTATTTGTAGAGCGCTGCCACCACTGAATTTCTTGAAGTGGCGACGCGTATCAGCAGCAATGTCAACCCAAATCCCGAAGGCACCCTTGACTGCCTCTGTGTTGAGCCTCGCCCGCCTCATGGCAGACCATAGTGCGAGTTACGTAGTACTGACGGAGGAAGGGGGACTGGGAGAAGAGGGGGAGAGACGGAAAGAGGGAGAGAGGAACAATGGACAAAGCCTTACTCCCTTACCTTCTTCCCAATCCCTAATTCCAGTAGGGCTTATTACAGAACGTGACCTACTCGCGCTTGTCCAGCTGTCCCTGCTGGGGCTTGACTTGTCCAAAACCCAGGCGCATATGGTGATGAAGACGCCGCAGTTTTACTTGAGTCCGGAAGACTCCTTGTGGACAGCCAATCAGCAGATGCTCCACCCGTGGCAGACAGGTCACTTGATGGTGTGTGGACAGGAAGAAGACTGGTTGGGAGTGATTACTCAAGAGGATTTGCTGCGATCGCTTGATCCAATGGCAATGCTGAACGTAATTGATGAATTACAGCAAACAGTCGAGGAGCAGACAGCCGCACTAAGACACGTCAATGAGCAATTACAGCACGAGATTGCTGAACGCAAACGAGCCGAGGCAGCAACCTTAGAAAGCCCAATATGTCACTCTTTTAAAGAAGGTTATGCAGAGGTCGCACCACGTCTTCACCTTCTCTCAGGTGCGAACGCTTCACACCTTGAGATCGAAAACGAGCGGAAGGCGTCTCAGGTGTTCTTGAATAATATCCTCGATGTCATTCCTGACCCCATTTTTGTTAAAGACGAACAACATCGCTGGCTCGCCTTAAATGACGCGTTTTGTCAGTTTATGGGTCATAGCAGGGAAGAACTAATTGGTAAGACAGATTACAACTTCTTCCCCAAAATGGAAGCCGATGTGTTCTGGAAAAAAGATGACTTGGTCTTTACCACTGGCGTAGAGAACGAAAATGAGGAATACATTACAGACTCTAAAGGTAAACTCCATGTTCTCTCCACTAAAAAATCTGTCTTTCAGGATGCGGCTGGTAATAAACTCTTGGTCGGCACAATCAGAGACATCACCGCTCGCAAGCTTGCAGAGGAAGAGCTTAAAGAAGCCAAAGAACGCCTTGAATTAGTAACGAACGCTTCCCAAGATGGTTTGTGGGACTGGAATCTGCGAACCGGAGAGATTTACTACTCCCCGCGTTGGAAGGAGATGCTTGGCTACCTTGACTACGAACTGCCTAACGAATTGATTTCCTGGGAAACAGTCATCTTTGAAGAGGATCGCATCGCTGCTTTAAAACTCATTGAGGATTACAATTCCGGCAGAGCGTCCCGCTTCATGGTTACGCAACGTTTCCGTCATAAAAACGGTTCCACTGTTTACATCCTTTCACGAGCCGTTCACCTGAAAGACGCTGATGGACAGGTTGTCCGCATAGTGGGTGCACATACCGATATTACTGAGCTGGTCAATGCTCAGGAAGCGTTGGGTCAAAGCGAAGATCATATGCGAGCGCTTTTAAATGCAATTCCCGATGTGATGTTCCGCCAACGGGTGGACGGGACGTATTTGGATTTCAAGGCTACAGAAAGCGATTTCTTAGTACCAGCCGAAACAGTTATCGGGATGAACTTGCGGGACTTATCCATACCTGAAGAGGTAAAGCAGCGTCATCTTGAGCTTTTGCAGCTTGCTGTTGAGACAGGGGAATTGCAAACCTATGAGCATGAGTTACAAAAACCGGATGGGGTAGCTCCTGTGGAGCCGCTTCGCTATCACAGCTACGAAGCGCGTATCGTTAAAAGCGGTGCCGATGAAGCTGTCTGTATCGTGCGCGACATCACTGAGCGCAAGTTAGCAGAGGAAGAACTGCGAGCGAGTGAGGAACGCTATCGCTCCGTGATTAAGACAATGGCGGAAGGAATCGTTCTTCAGCAGGCTGACGGCAGAATCACCGCCTGTAATGCCAGTGCTGAACGTATCCTTGGGCTTTCAGCTGAACAGATGATGGGACGGAACTCTGTCGATCCACGCTGGAAAACTATCCACGAGGATGGCTCTCCTTTACCTGGGGAAGAACACCCAACGATGGTTACCTTGCGCACAGGCGAACCACAGTCCAATGTGGTTATGGGCGTCCACAAACCAGATGGAACGCTTACCTGGATTTTGGTTAATTCCCAGCCCCTGTTTCGACCTGGTGAAACTAAACCCTATTCTGTGGTCTGTTCATTTTCTGACATCACCGAGCGCAAGCGGGCAGAAGAGACGCTGCGGCAGCAAGCGGAGCGGGAGCGGCTAACTAGCGCGATTCTGGGGCGAATTCGTCAGTCTCTGGAATTAGAGGAGATTCTTAACACTACTGTTACGGAAGTGAGGCAGTTCCTCCAGACCGACAGGGTGATTATTTACCGTTTTAATCGGGACGGGAGTGGAGTTGTTGCAGTAGAGTCCGTCAGTGCTGACTTGACAGCTGTTTTGGGAACGACTATCCATGACCCCTGCTTTGGAAAAACTTACATTCAGCTATACCAGCAAGGTCGCATCAGAATTCTAGAGAATATTGACACAGCTGGTTTGACACCCTGTTACGTTGACTTCCTGGCTCAGCTTCAGGTCAAAGCCAGCCTAACAGTGCCGATTTTGCAAGGAGAGAATCTGTGGGGACTGCTCATTGCCTATCACTGTCGTGGACCTCGGCAGTGGCAGCCCTTGGAGGCTGAGCTATTACAGCAGTTGGCAACTCAAGTAGCGATCGCTGTTCAGCAATCAGAACTGTATCAGCAGGTGCAAGCCGAACTCTACGAGCGCAAGCGGGCTGAGGAAGGACTGCGTGAGAGTAAGGCAGCTCTACAACGGCAAGTCAATCGCGCCCTGTTACTCAAACAAATTACCCAAGAAGTCCGCCAAAGCCTGGACACCGCTCAAATTTTTCGAACCACGACGACTCAAATTGGTCAGGCATTTCGAGTCAACCGCTGTGTAATTCACACCTACGTTGCTACCCCAACTCCGCAAGTTCCTTTTGTCGCTGAATACTTAGAACCGGGCTTTGAGTCGATTTTGGAATTGAGCGTCCCTGTTACGGGCAATCCTCATGTTGAACGACTGCTTATTCAAGACCGGGCGATCGCTTCCGCTAACGTCTACACTGACCCCTTGCTGCAAGCCGCTAGCCCGTTATGCCAGAAAATTGGACTGAAATCAATGCTGGCAATTCGCACCTCGTACCAGGGAGAACCAAATGGACTCATTGGCTTACACCAGTGTGACTCCTTGCGCGACTGGACGCCAGATGAACTCGAACTGCTAGAAGCACTGGCTGATCAGGTGGGAATTGCGCTCGCCCAAGCCCATCTCTTAGAGCAAGAAAAGCGCCAACGCGAGCAACTGGCTGAACAAAACATTGCCCTCGAAAAAGCCAAACAGGTCGCAGAAGCCGCCAACCGAGCCAAGGGTGAATTCCTAGCGACCATGAGTCATGAAATTCGCACCCCCATGAACGCCGTGATTGGCATGACTGGACTGCTGCTCGATACTGAGTTGCAGCACCAACAGGTCAACTTCGTTGAAACCATTCGCAATAGTGGCGAGGCACTCCTTACCATCATTAACGACATTCTCGACTTTTCCAAAATCGAGTCAGGCAAGTTGGAATTAGAGGAACAACCCTTCAAGCTACGCACCTGCATTGAGGAATCCCTCGACCTGCTCGCGCCTAAAGCAGCGGAAAAAGAGATAGAGTTGGCCTATTTAATTGACCCACAGACTCCACACACTATTGCAGGAGATGTTACCCGACTGCGCCAGATTCTGGTAAATCTGCTCAGTAATGCTGTTAAGTTCACCACAACTGGAGAAGTCACAGTTTCAGTTACAGCCAAGGGTGTAAAAACCAAGCATGAAGTCAGAAGTATAAAAGATGAAATGGCTTCTGGGTTGGGTAACAGATACCAAGGACTGTCGAACTCTCAATCCCAAAGTTTGGAGCATCAGACTGATAAGCCTTCATCTTTCATCCTTCATCCTTTCCCATACCCCTTTTACGAAATTCAATTCACCGTCAAAGATACCGGTATCGGTATCCCACCTGACCGCTTAGACCGCCTATTCAAACCCTTCAGCCAGGTCGATTCCTCTACCAGTCGAACTTATGGGGGCACTGGGCTGGGACTAGTGATCTCTCAACGGTTGTGCGAAATGATGGGCGGCAGAATCTGGGTCAAAAGTGAAGTGGGTAAAGGTTCTAGCTTTTGCTTCAGTGTTGTCTCCCATGCTGTGTACAGCGCCTCCCGAACCGAGCTTGATGACACGCAACCACAACTAGCAGGCAAGCGACTGCTGATTGTGGATGACAATGCTACCAACCGCCAAATTTTGACCCTACAAGGGCAATCTTGGGGAATGTTGACCTGTGCTGCTCAGTCTGGATCGGAGGCGTTGGACTGGCTTCGTCAGGGAGAGCGGTTTGACCTAGCGATTCTGGATATGCAGATGCCAGCGATGGATGGGCTTGCCCTGGCAGCAGAAATCCGCCGCCTAGGTAGCTACCAGGATTTGCCCCTGGTGATGCTGACCTCGATCGGCAAGCCAGAAACTAGCACCCAAGCCGATGAAGCTAACTTTGCCGCCTTTCTTAGCAAGCCGATCAAACAGTCTCAACTCTACGATGTCCTAAATCAGGTTCTGGTTGGACAGCCGATTAAAGTCCGACCAAGCTGTTCTATCTCTGGGCAAATTGACCCTCACTTAGCAGAACGCTTACCGCTACGGATTCTAATGGCTGAGGACAATGTGGTGAACCAACAAGTGGGATTACACCTGTTGCAGCGGATGGGGTATCGAGCAGATGTAGCGGGCAATGGTCTGGAAGTGCTGGAAGCTCTACGCCGTCAGCCTTATGACGTAGTGTTGATGGATGTGCAGATGCCAGAAATGGACGGATTAACTACTACACGTCACATTTGTCAAGAGTGGTCGCCGCAAGATCGGCCTCGGCTCATAGCGATGACGGCAAATGCTATGCAGGGCGATCGGGAGATATGCCTGAAGGCAGGAATGGACGACTATATTAGCAAGCCCATCCGAGTGGAGGAACTGAGTCGTGCTTTAAGCAAGTGTCAAGACAAGTTGAAGGGCAGTAGGTTGTTAGCGCAACGGAGCGAAGCCCAGGTTGAAGATTCAGAAGATAACCAACAACCTTCAATCCCAATTGAACCAACAACCGTCAATCCCTCGACCGAGGTAATTGACGCTGCGGCTTTTCAAAATTTACGTGAAATGGTAGACCAAGATGAAATTTTGGCGAAGGTAATTGATAGCTATCTGGAAGAAGCGCTCAAGTTTGTGCAAGCCATACACAGTGCGCTCTCACAAACGCTTCAGACGGGGACTTTAATTGAAGAGGATGCGGTAATGCTGCACCGCGCCGCCCACTCTCTCAAGTCAACCAGTGCCACGTTAGGTGCGACAAGCCTTTCTGAATTTTGCTTGGAGCTAGAAAAGCATGGGAATACTGGCACCTTAGAAGTAACAGCAGCAATGGTGTCGCAAGTGGACGCTGAGTATAAAAAAGTTAAGACCGCTTTGCTTGCTCAACGTCAGCAGCTGAGTTCAACATAGTAAAAAGTAGTGAACTGTTGTCCTAAACTTTACTTCAAGTGCTATATCGGGTGGCGCAAAAACCTGTTTGACTTGCGCCGCGTGGTGGTTGTTCACAACCTTCATGTCATCGTTATGACGAAGATTAGGTAAAGTTGATCCTCTACCAACTTCCAGAAAATTTATAATTTCGAGTTATAGATTGAGCAGATTTACGTAATTCTACGGTGACGGCTTCCTAGAAAATTTATCAGCTAGATAAGTATTTTTAAGCTTTTTAATGAGCATAAGTACCCTTAGTTGTTTAGAATCAGTTATATGAAAATTACACTTAATAAGTATTTACATGGATAAGTAGTTATATAAGTAAACTTTTTAATTTTTCGATGAAGCCTACGTGGAATTACTAGCAATCCCGAGAGAAGGGATATTAAGATGCATTTGGGAATAGATGCTCTGTAGGTAGCCAATCATGCTCTTCCCAAATGCTTAACTAAAAAAACAGGAATGGTGCAATTCGCCAGAAAATAGGGCAGACGTTGATCTGGGAGAACTTCGCGCAATGGAACATTGCAACGTGATTTACTACTCAAAAAACATAGGAAGGATAGAGGAGACAAATCGCCCCTTTGAAGATGGCAGAGACTTCCAAGAATCCTCCAGGCAATACTGGAATGATTTTCTCGCTCAGATGGCACAAGAACGATGGGAACTTGCCGCCGCTGTCTCAGTAAATAACGGTGTTTCCAAGGAAATCATTGCCCACTTTAAACGAACCAGTTAAGCCGTTGCCGCTAGGCTTTTGTCTCAGTCCCCATGATTGTCTTGCTGCTGTCGTTCGGTGTACTCGTCTTCGTTGTCCGTATCTTCTATTTGTTGTGCATCGCAGTCAATGCATAGCCACCCCTGCAACCACCCATGCCATTGAGTTTTTTTTCCGCAAATTCTGCACTTGGGGTTATCCATTATGAAGAAAAGTTTCTAACTGTTACAAAGTGTACTAACTTCCACGGCAAGATTTCAGTAAATCTGAAGACATTGTCCTCTCATAGCTTTTTCGCCAGCAGCAGTAGCTCGGGCGATGGCTGTCAATGGCAATGTATGCTCAGACTTTCCAGGAGAAGAGCACGAAACAAAGACTTTAGTTAAGTATAAATCACTATTAGCTATTTGTGTAGTTTTGTGAAGAGGAAACGAACCTCCCAAACACAAAAGCCCCTAGCTTGACTGGCCAGGGGGTTGCTTGTTACTAGAGGAGAGAGATTACAAGCAAGATGCAAAACTCTTTTGATATCTCTACCCTATGGAACCAGTGTGAATAAGTTGTGAATTACAGGACTTGCGCAAAATTATCAATTAGTGCCTAGTCCTAGGGTAGGCTGTTCTGCAACGCACCCTACTTATAGAGTTGCTGCGTAAGTCCTGCCTATAGCAGATACTCGAAAAAAAGTAAACTTACGTGTCTTTTTCTTGTACTTTCTAAAAACAAGTAAAATCCCGTCTCTTTTTTTCGTGCTTTTAAGAGAGAGTGGTAAATTAAAAATTGAATCTACAAAGCGTCTGGTGACAGATACTACAGCCAAGTTCAAATCAAGTGAGGAGGTAAACAACACCTGTTTCATCTAATATCTGTCTCATCAGACAACGAAAATTTTCCTTTCCGTAAGCACAGCAGCACTCAAATAGAAAGCTGATATTTCCTCAAATAGTGAGTCGGGAGCGATGCAACTGACACAATATGATTCAGTGCAACTCTACGTATAGTTGAACTAAGGAGGAAATCAATCAGTAATCTAAATTGAGAGCTGCTGTTGTTTTAAGGTTTCAACTTAGATATTGCACTTGTCCGCTGATTAATTCTTAGGGTTGCATATAGGGGCGGGCTTTACCAGGAAATTGCAGCTTGCCTCGGCGACTTACATTAACCCGCCTCCTTTCAGAAGGACCGCTTTAGTCCAGTTATCTGGAAACTCCAGCGGTTAGCGGAAAATACTCTCACTTTTTGGCAATGATCCATACAGCGTGAATCAGTCCTGGAATATAACCAAGGAGTGTCAACACGATATTCAGCCAAAAATGGCCACCAAAACCAACCTGCAAGAATACACCAAGTGGTGGCAACACAATGGCGATTAGGATGCGGATTAAGTCTCCCATAAAACCCTCCGGCGTCAATTCCTATACTGGCTACTTATCCATGATAGCGATCGCTCCATGCCTCCTGCTTTGCCACATATCGCTTCAGCCAATTCTGTGAGCGATCGCTATAGCCCAGTTTTCGCCAGACTACTTGGAGTCTTTGCGCTTGAACTTGAGTGTAATCGCTCCTTTGTCCCCGTTTTTGCCGCCAATACCGAATAGACTAACTTGTCCTTCGGTGTTAATCTCGACGGATAGCTCAATTTCATCTAGCTGCATTTCTGGTTGTTGCTGTTCGGCTTGCTGGAACAAATCCCCGACAACTTGCAGAAAATCGGTTATTTCCTTTTTTAACTTCTCGACGGGAACAGCAACTCGCCCCTTAATTGAAAATTCTATTGGCTCGTCATATTCGTCCAGAAACGCTCCTGTATCCCGCAAGCCGTCTCTGCTACCCGTCTCGGTTGAGATTGTAGGTCTTTCCTCAGTAATAATCCAGATAGTTTTAGGGGTTTCTGCTGACATAGAGCTAATTTTTTAGACTGCCGAGGGTTCAATTCTTCGCTGCAAGAGATTACAAGAGCATCACACTTCTAACTCTTTCGCTTAGAACTAGCTCACCTCCGGAAAGATTGCACCTACTCCGCCAATAGGGTTCTAGCAAATTCTTTTAGAGTTATGACGCAAAGTTTAGTGCGGTGTTAGCCCAAGTAGGTGGGTGAAATTAAATGCACATTGATTTGGGATAGTAGTCAGGAGCCAAAAGCCAGGAGAACAGCTGACTAGTGACTACTGACTCCCTTTTGATCTGCGTTTATTTAGACCCACCTACTTAGCATATTTTCATTCTTTCGTTGTGAGCAATTCCTCCTAGTGTCTGTCTTAAAAATAAGGACTAGAGAGGAGAGATTTTCATCCTTTTTGTTGTGGGTGAGGCCCTCCTGGGGGTCTGTCTTGTCAACTCAGCAGGTGAGCAAAGCCATTTTTCCATATCGACGCAAGGGACTTGAACCCCAGTTTCTGAGTTAGTTACAAATGAATCCTTGATAAATTGATAGCCTCGTGAGAGATAAAAAGGCTGGGCAGTAATAGAGGCAGTAACGCGTAGCTTGTCGATGTTTCGATGCATAGCTTCTCCTTCTACCGCAGCGAGTAGACTTGTCCCGACACCCCGACGTACATAGAGGGGATGGACAAAAAGATCTCCCAGTAAAGTGTTGCAGAGGGAAGCAAACCCGATAACGGCGTATCCAGCGTCAGCCACAAAGATTGCCATACATTTTTGTGCGATCGCCCTTTGGTAGAATTCCACATTTGAGTTACCGATCGCAGCTTCAAGTTGCTCAGATGTGTAATCACTAGCGCAGAGTGTCCGGACGGAGGTAGCTAGAACCTGATAAATCTGCTCAGCATCATCAGGCTGAGCTTGACGAACGAAAATGTGCCCAATCATCTTTTTGTCAATTAGACCTAGAAGCAAAAGTCAGTGATGGTGAAGCCTCTTGCTTTCAACTACCATACTTCCAGCCCCTTGCTCTACCATTTTTGCAAAAGACCCCATGCGCAAAGCGCACTGTCGTTAGTACCAAATCTATTTTCCACAGAACTTACGCAATATCCGCTAATTTGCCCCCTACCTCCCCAACTCAAGGGGGGAACAAGAGCTAACTTCTCGTTTTCTCCTCCTATAGCTGGAAAGATGGGGGCAGGGGGTTGGGGGGCGAGTGCGTAAGTCCTGTTCAGGCTAAGTTTAAGGATAACAGGCTGCTTTCATAGGCTGGTAGGAGCCTCACTATAGTGACTCCGCCTTAACTGGCCGAGTGAGGTAGTGTTTTCCCCTCTTAGAGAACTCTTCGGTACAGCAGAGTATTTTTACAGATGACAATTTATTTTTATAAAGTTAACGAACCTTACGGCTGCTTTTCCAACTTTTCCCCCCACCCCATTCAGTTAGAGGGGATATCTTGGCAAACCGTTGAGCATTACTACCAAGCTCAAAAATTTGTCGGTACCGAGAATGAAGGCTTAGTTTCAGTGATTCGAGACGCAAAGACGCCAGCGGAGGCAGCAGCAATAGGGCGAGATCGCACCCACAAGCTTCGTCCCGACTGGGAGCAGGTGAAACCGCAAGTCATGTGGCAAGGCGTTCTTACCAAGTTTCTCACCCATACCGATATTCAGGCAATTCTGCTTGACACCAGCGAAGAACTCATTGTCGAAGACTCTCCCACCGATTACTATTGGGGCTGTGGTCAGGATAAAACTGGTCAGAACCAACTCGGAAATATTCTCATGAAAGTCCGTCAAGAACTTCGGCAGCGTCGGCTAAAAAATTAGACTATAACTAATAGGGAGTGAGGACTAATCTCTAAAACTATCATTCCTGAACTTTTCCTTCCCGAGCAGTTTTGATGAACAGGTGAGCGAAAGTTTCAAAGATTAAACTTGGTAATATAACCGTTCTCCTGATTTCTTGCATCCTTTTGCGCGATCGCTGCTTCTACTAGTGTTGTTGAATTGTTAGTTAAGAGAACACGGATCGATTGACGATAAGCAGAGGGTGATAAGCGTGATAGCCAGTTGCGTTAACACACAAAGAACTAACTTACAACACTTTTCTCTTTTTTACTCTAGTGAAAAAATCTAAACAGTCTCTCACTCTGGTTGAATTTTTATGAACTTCCATCTGTTCACCAACGTATTGACCTGCATGGAAGTTACAGAATGCTTGTAGGCAGGTAATATTCACACGCATTTATAAACCGGGTGCACAAAAAGACCAAAACTGACGCTCACTTCCCTCATCCCCCTGAAAACAAGGAGTATGCCGTTGAGCGTAAGGCTTTGGAGTACGAGTTCTCTAGAGGAGAACCCGATGGATGGAGTCAGCGGGGGATAGGGGATGGGGAGCTCCAGGGGCTGAAATACCTTCCATTTATTAAAGGGTGCTGAAGTCCTAGAGAAAAAATTTTGTGGAGAGGATGACATTGCTACAGCCAGAACTCAACCAGGAAGGTTTGCTGCGCCGAATCACTAACCGGATTCGTCAATCTCTGGAATTGCAAGAGATCTTAACAGCGACAGTTGCTGAAATCCTTTCTCTGCTCGGAACTGACCGAGTAGTAGTTTATCGGTTTCATGAGTCTGGCAGTGGCGAAGTAATTGCCGAGGCGATTCAAGATAATCGTCTTCCTTCCCTCATCGGATTGAACTTCCCAGCCGATGACATTCCGGAAGAAGTCCGCCAGTCTTATCTCAAGACACGTCTGCGTTCAATCGTGGATGTTTCCTCTGGACTGATCGGTCTGTCGCCTGTTGATGCTTCTGGTAGTGACGAACCTTCAGCCCTTGGGGAAATCTACTATCGCCCCGTAGACCCTTGCCATGCTGCCTACCTCACGGCGATGGGTGTTCAGTGTTCAATGGTGCTGCCAATTATACATTATGATGTCCACGCCACACATACCGATACTGTTAGCGTGAAGCGATCGCAAGTGAAGAGCGAAAGTTACTCTGTTAGCTCAGTGGCGTCGCAGGAGGTAGGGGAAGCGGCTTCGCAGGAGCGATCATTCGCGAACCTACGAACATCGGAACGCCTCTGGGGGTTGTTAGTATCCCATCACGCAGAACCCCGTTCGATTTCAAAGCAGGAACTGCAAATCGTACAATTGGTGGTCGATCAAGTCTCAATTGCGATCGCTCAGTCAACTCTCCTGTCTCAGACGCGGCAACAGCACGTTATAGAAGCAACCATCAACCGAGTATCCACTCTGTTGCATTCCCTCCCCACCATTCAGCTACAGGCTGCCCTGGAAGAAACCGTAGCTGCCCTCCAAGGTTCCGGAGGCAGACTCTACATCGCTCCCTACAAAAAAGATGACAGTGAAGCGGGACGTGACAGTATCCTTGCCGCCGAGTTGTTCACCTGCGGAACTCAACCAATACCCCCCGATGGGAAAAAACAGAGTTTAATCGAACAGCATCCCGTCTTTTCAACCTGGGCGTTGTTTAAGCAGGGGGAAAACATCAATCCTCAATCAGGAATAGAGAGGGAGAGTGGGCAAGTGAGAGAGTGGGAAAATTCCCCAACCCAACCTCCGAACAAACTAGCCCTACCATCATCCCCAGACTACGTTCTGTCGGGCTATTACCCCAGCAGCCCCTCTCCCCCTCTTCCCCTCTCTCCAAATAGTGAGCCACTCTTCACTACCGACTTGTATAAAACCCCGAACTTGCGCGTTCTTACCCCAGCTTTCAAGTCCACTCCGATTCGGGGAATGCTTGTATTGCCTCTGTATTATCGCTCCTCATTCCTCGGCTACCTCAGCATCTTTCGTTCTGAAGTTGATACAGAAATCTTGTGGGCAGGACGCTTTGACCCCAGCGAAAAACAACGGCTTCCCCGTCAGTCTTTTGAAGTGTGGCGAGAGTTAAAACGAGGTCAATCGCAAGAGTGGACATCTAAAGACATTGAACTAGCGATCGCTTTTGGTCATCACTTTGCGATGGCAATTGAGCAGTATAAACTTTACTCTCTGGTACACTCCCTCAACACAAACCTGGAGTCCCAGGTCGAAGAGCGCACCGCCAAGTTACAACAGTCCTTGGAACTGGGGCGTGCTTTTGAGCGCGTCACCAACCAAATTCGCAGCACCCTCGACCTCAAAACCACCCTGCACATTATCGTGCGAGAAGTCCGGAGCTTGCTGGACACAGACCGAGTGGTGATTTACCAGTTTACCGATAGCTCTCAGGGTGAAGTGATTATTGAATGCATCAATGGTAACTGGTTGTCTATTTCAGGGGTGAGCGATCCTTTGGGATATTTTTTGGATACGCAAATTCAACTCTATAACAGAGGCAGAGTGCGAGTCATAAACGATGTCTCCAAAGCCAACCTTACACCTGATCACCGAGAGTTCTTGACATATTTCCAAATCCGTTCATTTTTAATTGTTCCGATTGGAGTAGGCGCTCAGGTGTGGGGACTCCTGATTGCCCAAGAGTGTAAAGCACCGCGAGGCTGGCTCTCATCTGAGATCGATCTGCTACAACAGCTTGCTGACCAAGCGGCTGTGGCAATTCAGCAAGCCGAACTTTACGAACAAAGCTGCAAAGCTGCCGCCACAGCAACAGCTCAAGCCCAACATATCTCGACCGTTGCTAAACAGCAGCAAGCCTTGTTTGGAGTGATTACCAAAATCAGAGAATCCCTTGATGTCAATACAATCTTCAAGGCAACAACAACAGAAGTCCGGCGGCTACTGGGTACTGAGCGCGTGGCAGTATTTCGGTTTGCTCCTAACTCTGGCTACGATGACGGAGAATTCATTTCTGAGGATGTCCAACCCGGTTTTACCTCAGTTATTGGCTCGAAAATCCGCGACCACTGCTTTGGTGAGCAGTATGCCGAGAAATATCATCAAGGTCGAATTCAGGCAATTGCTGATATCTACAATGCCAGTTTAAGTTATTGTCACATCAAGATTTTGGCGCAATTTAGAATTAGAGCCAACCTGGTAGTGCCACTGTTAAAAGGGGAGGTTCTTTGGGGATTGCTCTGTATCCATCAATGCACAGGACCGCGACCTTGGAACACCTCGGAAATTGATTTTGCTAGCCAAATTGCAGCTCATCTGGGTGTTGCCCTACAGCAAGCAGAATTACTTGCTCAGACTCAGCAACAAGCAGAACAATTAGCGAGCACCCTTGACAATCTCAAGCAAACCCAGACTCAGCTGATTCAGACCGAAAAGATGTCTAGTCTAGGGCAGTTAGTTGCCGGTGTTGCTCACGAAATCAACAATCCCGTAAACTTTATCTCCGGCAACCTCTCCTACACCAGTCAGTATGCTGAGGATTTACTCACTCTGTTAAACCTGTATCAGAAGCATTACCCCAATCCCAAGCGGGAGATTGTTGAGCTAGCAGAGTCTATAGACTTAGATTTTCTGAACGAAGATTTACCGAAAATCCTCGGTTCTATGAAAATCGGCACCGACCGCATTCGCAAGCTAGTCCTGTCTTTAAGAAATTTCTCCCGCCTCGATCAAGCTGAGATGAAGCCAGTTGATATCCACGAAGGGCTAGATAGTACGCTGTTGATTTTGCAACATCGACTGAAAGTTAAGCCCAATCAACCTGGCATCAAGGTTGCTAGAACCTATGGGAAATTGCCACTCGTTGAGTGCTATGCCAGTCAGCTCAATCAGGTATTCATGAACGTCCTGAGTAACGCGATAGACGCTCTAGAGGACTACAACGCCCTTCGCTCATTAGAGGAAATTCAGTCCTCACCGAGTGAGATAACCATTCGAACCAGTGTCAAGGAAATCAGTACACAGGAGACGGGGAGAGTGAGAGAGTGGGAGCAGGGCAGAGGTGGAGAAGTGTCTGTACAACTGGGGAGAAACGCATCACTCCCTTCCTCACTCTACGGAAACACCTCCGATGAACACGTTGTAATTCAGATTGCCGACAATGGTCCTGGAATGAGCCAAGCCATACAATCTCAAATCTTTAATCCCTTTTTCACGACTAAGCCCATTGGCAAAGGAACTGGTCTGGGTCTTTCCATTAGCTATCAAATTGTAGTAGAAAAACACGGGGGCACTTTTAAGTGTTTTTCCCAGCCTGGACAGGGAACTGAGTTTTGGATTGAGATTCCCATACGGCAGCTGAAATCGGTAGGCGTTCAGGAGCGCGAGTGCCGATTCAATTAGAACCCAGCTTGAAATTGGTAATTGGTATTTGGTAATTAATAATACATAGATTACGTAGAATAGTTTTCCCATTCCCCATTACCCATCGCCCCTAATCCCCACCGGAGCTTTAGTGAGGAGGGGCCCCGAGTTCCCCAAGACACCTTTGTGTGACACTTGACTAGTACTTAACCACATTAATTTTGACAGGTGCAAAATTTAGGAGTTGCTTCTCAGGTAAAAATTTCAAAAATAATCTACCTGTCATAAACTTTGTGGTGAACTACTAGTGCGGAATGTGGATTTTATAGCGATCGCCTTTTACCAAACAATAAAGCCCAGCTGCAAAAGGCTGGGCTTTATACTGAACAAGAGTTCTTCGCTTACACAGGACTTACGCAAATATGCCTTTGAACCGCTATTGGTAGGGGCACATGACCAGGCCCTCTACCTCTAGAATACGTGGGGTCTGTGCCTAAGCCCTGTTAAATATGCTTGTAGGCTGCTGACCAAGCGTGAATAACTGGTGAATCGCTCTGTGTTTGCCTAACGTTAGCTCTAACCAGAGATGCTGCTTCAGCTAAACGAGTGCTCTCCACCTTCAACCTACTTAATGAACTGTGACTGTGAGAGCATATTCTTCAACTGCTTTATGCTGGCTGCGGCAAAATCCAGTGTGGTCAATAAAATCAAGGCAGCTGTAACTTTTAGTTTCATTGTCTTTCAGTAAGAATACTCAAGTTAACGTCCGATTGAGATAACACACAAATGTAAAGAGGCCTGTAAAGATGAGGCAACAGAACTAATTTACGTATCCACAAGCATCTGCATAAGTCAGGAAGATCGCTCGGTCATTAGCATCAAACTCCACCACTTTCACTTTTTTCGCCAAGTCTTTAGTAGTGGGGTTTCCCTTCCTGTCTTGCCAGTAGGCGACCGCGTAAGCTCCGCCGTTAGGTGTTGGTCCCTCTGCTAGCGTTTTGGTTAGATTCGCCATAGCTTCATCCTCAATATTCCCAAACATTATGTGGAAATGTCGTGTCTGAACTCAATTGCACTTCATTAGTATATTTTCTGCTCAATATTGAATAGGTAAAGTAGCTTTAAAAATATTGCTAGGAATGATGAAGTTTATGCGATCGCACTTCCAATAGTAAAGCCCAGCTCCCAAAGCTGGGCTTCTTGGTTAGAGGAAATAGCTTTAGTAGACACTCCGCTAAAAGCTTCTAAACCCAAGGTAGTCAGCAAGTGTGAAGAATTTGTGACTTACCCTAAAGACCAAGGTAGAACATCCAAACGAGTTTTCGGAGTTTTTATCGCTTCCTCTTGGGGGGCTGTTCCTTGCCTCAGTTGCTTTAGCGCTGTTGTTGCTCGGATTTGCTTGGCGCTACCCCTTTGCTACATCGGCTTCAGCGGCGGGTAGTGAGGGTACAGAACAAGTGCAGGACTTACGCATTCGCCCCCCTACCCCCCCCAATCTGGGGGGAACCGGATTTACTCCCCCCAAGGTTGGGGGGTTGGGGGGGCAAAACAATGGTGTTTGCGTAAGTCCTGAAGTGGAGTTTAAGCAGGGAGTCAGCAACGCCCTACAAGCTCTAAGGCGTTGTCGGTCAGGCAAAAGCAACTGACTATTGACAGAAGACAAAAAACTATCAAGTAAATATGCAAGTTAAATGTGTAATAGCTTACTAAGGAAATCTCCCGCTAACTATATATAGCGGGAGAGCATCAAGGTTTACCTTGCTTCCACTTAGCGATCGCCTTTTGTGCTGCCTCAAAATAGGGTGTGCTTGTCGGGACAAAACCCGCCGTTTTAATTGCCTCCGGGAGTTTACCCTGCGCCGCCCGCGATTGAGCAAGCAGATAAATCGTTTGGCTCCATTGCGTGGTTAGCTGTTGCGCTTCGGCATACCCTGGTTGACCATACGGAACTTTACTAAGGGTGGTGATGGCGTCCCTATAAGACCAAGCTTGATTCGGTTGAATTTGTTTTTTCGCCGCTTGGATAATGCTTTGGTTTTGTTGCTGTTGTATGGAAAAACCCTTCCACTGGTTAATGGTTCGCTGGGCCTTGGCATAAATAGACGGGTCATCTTTGGGTACCATTTGAGCGGCTGCGATCGCAGCCCCAAAATTTCCCTTTTCGGCTCTTCCCTGAGCTATATCCAGAATCACCCCACTCCAACGCCTAATGTCTTGCTTCGCTTGCTGATAAAGAGGGTCACCCGGTTTAACGTTACGAGCTTGAACAATTGCTTTATTAAACAGAGAGACCTGATTCGGTCGGAGCAAGCGCTTTGCCTGCTCCAAAGCAGCTTGATTGGCTTGGAGGCGACTCGGCGGTGATGCCTGCGGTGTCGTTACTGCCTGCTTACTGCTGGCATTGGGTAAAGCTACAGCCGAAGGAGTCCCTGTTGCAAGAGGCGACGTGGTCGGTGAGACCTCAGCCGTTGAGTTTGTTGGCTTCTCAACTGCCTGCTTATTCGTAAAGGCAGCTCGGTTGCGGAGTAACACAGCGGCGATCATCAACGCCAAAATCAGTGCAGTACTACCCCAGAACAGCAGTGGTTGCCACCACGGCGTTTGATTTGTATTTGATTCCGAGTGCTTGTTTGGATAGGGAACCATTGCCCCTGGTGTAGATGCCGTCGGCTTCAAGGGTGCTGTGGTCGCTGGGATATGAGGCTCAAGGGGTCGCGTTTCTACAGTTGATACAGAGGTTTTTGATAAAGATGGTGCTGTACCGTTGCGGGAGTTCTCACTAAAAGCCTCTTGGGCATCAAGCTTTGTCCTGGAACTAAAAGCTCTTGAGTTATCGGCAGCAATCTTCTGGTTCACCAGTAGGTTGTCAGCGGTAGGCAAAATCCGCTGTTGTCTAATCTCCTCTGAAGGAATCACAGCCAACGGTGTCTGAATAGGACGCCAGTGGTGTTGGCTCAACTCTGGTAGCCGTGCGTGTAGATACTGTTCGAGATGCTCCAACGTCGTGTCAGTGTGATAATAGCGCAGAGCTTCCAGAAGTGCCGCTGTAAATAAGCCACAACCCAACGCCGTTGCTTCGTGGGAAAACTGATTGAGTTGGCTGGAAAGCACTAGAGTAATTCCCATCTGGTGTGCTAACTCCACTGCCCTTGCCCCAACGGCAGTCTCAGATTGCAATCCCAGTGAGCGGTTGATGTCTAACAGCACTAGGAGGTTTTCACTGCCTTGAGCCTTGAGAGACTCAAAAAGCGATCGCACTGATATCCCTGTTCCAGGAATATCATCTGGGTTCCCGTCAATGGGCATTAAATAGTCCATTTCTTCCCAACTGACGCCGTAGCCACTGAAAAAGAACCAACGCCAATTCCTAGAGACACCATTAGTCCCGTTTCTACTGTGATCACCCCCCTCAAGCCAGTTCACAATATTTTCCCGACTGGGATAGGTTGATTTGTCACTGACCAGTGGCGAGGTATCAGTTAACAACAGGCACTGACTTGAAGGCAAGTTAGCTTGGCATACCAAGAACTGCCGCAACGCCTGTGCATCAGCTTGCCCGTAGCTCAGAGGTGGTAAAAACTGATAGCGATTGATGCCGATTGCAACGCAAGCGTAATTTGCCATGTGCGCCGTGCCTTAGTTGTCTTTGTCTAGTTGTTGTAAAGTAATAGATTACCTTGAAATTTTAGATGCCCTGGGTCTTTGTCAAGACAAACCTCAAATACACCATCAGTCTATAGTCTATGAGTATCTTCCGTCAGGATACAGATGGAATATTTTAGCTTAAGCATCTATTTTCAACAGAATCGCGGGAATCCCCACCGTCAAATCGAGTGAGCGTGAGTGCGAACAATGCTTAGGGTGGGGAGGGACAGCGGGATGCCTCCGTCCCTCCGGCATCCAAACTACTTGCCGCTAATTCACGACAATGCTAGTATGCATTCAGTTCGTGAAGGTATGATGCGTCAAACCCTAACTGCCAAATTAAAACTAGAAGTCACCCAGGAGCAGAAAGAACAGCTCCGGGTGACTTCTTTGGCATATAGGGAGGCGCTAAATTACACATCTGGTGTCGCCTTTGAAATGGGTAAAACCTACAACGGCACGAAGATTCAGAAAGAAGTTTATTACACGCTGCGAGAGCAATTTAAGCTCCCGGCTCAAATGGCTTG
>DATNPI010000206.1:0-11365 GCA_036703325.1 Coleofasciculaceae cyanobacterium | reverse complement strand
AAAGGATGGCAGGGCAGTGCATTAAGTTACCTCTCATCTGAATTGAAAGAGGAACTCAAAAGGTTCGGGCAAACGGGTTATTCCCTGCCCAAAATTGCGGCTTAGATTGATAAGCAACGATTTACTAGATAGGTGGGCATTAATATTTGTCGTTGAGGCAAGGCAGCACTTCGACACGCTCAGTGACCGGGCAAAGGGCTTTTATGGAGAAGGGAAGAGGATTTTAGTCAATTAACATTTATTTACACACCTTCGTTTATTTGCGCCTACCTACTTATTCTGGTTGGCTCAAGCCTGAGAGGTCAGCGATCGCATATTCCAAACCTGCCACTACCCGTGCTAGGCGATCATAGTTAACTTTGTCGGGGGTATCGTCTGAAGTGTGATAGTAGGGATAACGGAAAGGTGCGGTGTCCGTCACCATTATTCCGGGATAACCCTGCTGCCAGAACGACCACTGGTCTGACCAACTCACACCCGTAATTTCGTTGGGTAGAGCAGTCCCCTCAGACGGGAATTTGGTATGACGACGGAAAGACGCGATCGCATCCCTCACCAGTGACCCGGAAGCGACATTGCCAATAAAGCTGATGAAATTCCCCTGTAGTGGGTAGATAGAGGATAGCTGCGGTAAAGGATATCGCTGGCTACCAATCTTGTCAGAATAGTACCCCATCGTTTCCAGACTGAGCATGGCAACGACGTTTTCAGAGCGCTGTTTGCATCGAGAAGCATAAACCAGACTCCCCATCCCTTCTGAGAAGAAAAAAGGCGGCTCCTCATTCACAAACTCAACAAACCGTAAGGTTCTTTCAGGCTTTTTCCCAGCAAACAGACGCGCCAACTCCAAAGTCGCGGCAGCGCCAGTGCCGTTGTCGTTTGCACCGGGGCTGCCAGATACCGAGTCGTAGTGTCCGCCGACGATTACAATTTCGTCAGCTCGCTGAACACCGGGGATTTCGACTTCAAGATTGTAGTAAGTCTGCTTGTCAACGGTGTATCCCTGCCGTTGGACTTTATAGCCGGCTTGAGCGAATGAAGCTTCTAGGAAATCAGCCGCCGCCATTAATTCCTTGTAGTGTAGGAAGTTCCGTTCCCCAATTTCACTTCCCAGCTTTTCTATATCTCGTTGCAGGGCATCCCGTAGCGCCACTTCCTTTGGGGTCAATGGTGGCAACTCGCCTCGGTAGCTTTCTCCAGGCATCTGAATCATAGTCAACCAACCCCAGCTAATGAGAATACCCAGGATGATGACTCCAACCGTCAACAGGAGTAGGGCGGCTCGAAACAGCCGTTGTACGCCCAAAGAACGATTTTTGTTGGTGTCCCGTTCATCCACAACTTCTCTCATCGATCAGGACTCACAAGAGAGGGTATTCAGGTATTTCTGGTAGCTTAAAGGGTTTGTCTAACAAAAACCTGGCTCTGTGGTGGGATGTCGCTCACAAGCAAGGAACGAAAATCTGTTTTCCCTAGCCCCTTGTCCCTAGCTCCTATTTTCAAGATAGGATATGGCGCGATCGCATACCTTCTCCCTTGATGTTTGCTGATTCTTACCACATTGCTACCTTGAACATTTCAGCTGCCTCTAAATAGTTTAAGCAAATGTCCCGTGTTCTACAGAGGCTCAATAGCAAATTTCACAGGCAAATTGCCAACAATTTTCATCTAACTTTTACCTAACAGTAAAGTTTCAGTAATTTTTTAATCCGGATAAGACCGATAAAACTCCGTAACATTGACGGTGACCAAAGTCATATGTTTTAGTTGGAAAAAGGTGCGTCTCAGGAGAAATGGTGTGAGTTTTGTGAGGCCGACCTATGCGTTTTCATGGTGTTGCTATTTGTACTTTAACTGTTCTCTTAACTGGAGGGTTAACAGCCCAAGCCAGTGACAATCTGAGTTCTAAAGGTTCTGTCCAAGAACCAGTGCTTCCTGAGTCCAGTGTTGCCCCCCCTACCGTTACTGCCAGGGGAATTGAAGCGATCGCTTCACCAGAAAAGCTCGAAGAACAAAAGTTTTTAGAGCCAGCTGCAACAGACTCTAAGCCAGAATCTCGCTTGGAGCCTTCTTCGTCAGCTCAGAACACCCAAGCACTGCCTGAAAGACAAATAGGGACATTGGGATCAGCCACCCCCCAAACCCAGTTATCAGACAGCCCAAAAGCCGAGGCTCCTCGTCCGGATAACATCGTCGCCGAGTTAGCGAACCCCAAGGTTAACCCATCGGCATCAGAGCAATCCCCGTTAGTGACCCTATCCAAGGCTGAGGCACTTCGCCCAAATCAGGTTGTTGCCCAGCCATTAAACACTAACGTTAGCCAGCCGATTGCACAGGCGCAACCTGAAGCCGATGCTAGCTGTACCCAAGCCTCAACCCCTGAGCCTGTAAATGGATCAGCCCCTTATCTGCTGGCTCAAGGCTCAACAACACCCAGGCGTTGTCCTCGTCCGCAACCAATTGCTCCACTGGTTGTACCAGCACCCGTAGCAGAATTTGAATCTTCGCCAGCTTTGAGTATCTATATTCCCGTTGGATATGGTGCCGATAACAACACCGTGTTTCTGACTGGCAGTTATCAAGCCAGTGTTCGAAGAGATGAGGGTTCTGTGGGAGCTGGGGGCATCGGGATTGGCTTAGGCGATGCGCAAAAAGCGGTGGGCTTAGAGCTATCCTATGCTTTCGAAACTACCGATGACCCCTTCGGTCAAGGTGGCTTTAATGCCAAGCTGCATCGTCGGTTAGGGCAAGATTTATCAGCAGCAGTGGGCTGGAATGGTTTCTTGAATATTGGTCGCAACGACTTTGAACAATCCAAATATGGAGTGATTACCAAAGTTTTCCGTACCCAAGAATCTCTTAATAGTCCGTTCAGCCGCGTTGCTTTCACTGTTGGTGTCGGAGATGGACAGTTCCGCTCAAATGGTGCGGTTGATGCTGGTGATAACAATGTCAACGTTTTTGGTAATGTGGCGATTCGGGTTGCCCGACCGGTGAGTTTTATTGCCGAGTGGACAGGACAAGATTTGGGATTAGGTCTTTCCATCGCACCCTTTAGAAACTTCCCGTTGGTAATTACTCCAGCTGTGCGCGACATTGTTGGTGGTGGCGACGAACCACGATTTGTCATAGGCGCTGGAACAGCGATTCGGTTTTAAGGAGAAGTACACCAAATGCACGTAATTAAATCGATTAGTTGGGTTGTGGGTTTATCTATTGTCGCCGGAGCGATAAGCGCTGCTCCTGCGAGAGCCGACCGTAGCTTTTCAGATATCACGGGAACCAATATCTGGAACAATACGGCACCCATATTTGATGCGGATGACAAGCTAGATCCGAACTTAGTCGAGAGGGTTACACGGATTAACCGGGAGTCAGAAACGGCTTTTAATGCTTGCAATGCAGCGATCGCTCAAGCCGAGCAAAATGGCCCGACGACCCGTCGATTTGCCCGACAGCCCTCCAATCAAACGGGCGGAGTTCCAGTTGCTTGTCGGCAGCTAGAAGAGTTAAGAGCAGAAGCACAAAACTTGAGAACGACCTTGGAAGAAGTAAGACGCTCAAGAGGAAATTCAGCGTTTCTGACTTGGTAATGTTTCCGCTGCTAGTTGAACAGCAACCCTGTAGTGAGGAGATGTGGTAATAATGATGAGGCAGATAAAGCGTAAGAGCGAATGCGCTTCCCGCACACGGCACGTTCGCGCCGCTGGGGTTCAGTTGTTAATGGGAGCAATGGCGGTAGGGCTGATAGGCACCTTCTCGAACTCTGTTCAGGCTCAGGAAAGATTTGAGACTGATAGTATCCAGTTTGCAGAGGATACAACTGTCGAGTTTGAATTCAAAAGCTCAAAGGGCGCTCACCAGTCAACCTTCGGCGTTGTCAATTTAGATAGGTGTCAAGGACAGACGATAGATACCTGTGAGAGAGTGCCGTTGTTTGAGGAAGCTCGACCCTTTGACAGGGACACGGTGGTACGGATAGATGACATTCGTGGTAGTGGTGCTGCCAATAATCGGGTAAACGACTTCCTCGGTACTCCTGGCGTCACTGTGCTGCAACCACGTTCTGAATATACGTTCAAGGCGAATACTCGGTACGCGTTCTATCTGGCATCTGTCTACGTCCACGAGGTAGAAGTAATTAACCCCAATACCAAAAGAGTTGAGAGAGTTGAGGTCCAGCGCAGGGTCGATCCTGTCATCTACTCCAGAAGTGCAAGTCTGTTTAGTAAAGGTCTCAATGGTCTCGGTGGGGGTGCTGATCAGCAGAACAATTCTGTAGGGGTCAGGATCAACTGGGATGATACTGGAATAATCGGAAAAGACAGCGACTCTAATGACTTTGTTCTTGAGGCTGGCGGTTATCTCGTAACCGTTCCTTGTCTGCCCGTGAAGTAAGACTTTGCTACGTGTCAATAACTAAAAGGGCGGTTTGTACAAGTCACAGACCGCCCTTTTGCTGCAATTAATTGTTAAACAACCCAGTAACAACCAACAACTAATTACTAAAGTCGCCGGGAAGCCTCAGAATTGTCGGCAAGACAGTGATACAGCCGCGCCGAGTAACCATTTACAGAGGTCTGGTATTGAGAGGTATCCTCCGCAAAACAATATGGTGCTTCTGGTTCTACCGGGGCTTTAAAATTCACAAGCCATAAATCCAGTGGTCGTGGCAGTTGAGCTAGAGTTTTTTTGAGGGTTGTAGAGGCCTGGCAAGTTGTCCCTTGGACGCTAAGACATTGATCTTGGTCTTGATGTGCCAGGAGAAACTTAGCCTTGACTGCTGACGTTTTCAAATCAGTGGCACGTTTAAACTCCCAGGCCATTCCCATCATTTCACCAGTCTGTACAAGGGTGTTGTGGGTAGTAGCAATGAGTATCGGTACTGACGATGCCTGTTGAATTATTGGCACCAAAAGATCAGGGCGGTAGTATTTGCGGTAGCCCAGATTGCTGATTACACTGATGCTACTCAACAGCCCCATTAACCAGATTAGTGCTACGGCTGGTTTACCATTGACTCTGAACCGTGAGGGGTTATGAGTATAGGGTAAGGACGGTTTTGTGTTTTGTAGGGATGGGGCAACTGTGCCTGCCCTAGGTTTTGAATTAAGCACTTTAGAGGTGCTCCAGCTGACGGCAAGCATGGCTCCTAAGAGTACGGGAACAGCGGGGAAGTAGACAAAGTTATACCGTGCCCCCCTGGTGAGGTCAGCGCCGAGGAAGTAGGTGATACTGAAAATTATCGCGATCGCTCCTAAAACAAAGCCGCCTAAGATACCGATCGCCAAGCGGCTATCAGGCTGCTCCAGTTGGGCTTTGAAGCCGCGATAGAGAATCGGTATGGCCCAGATGAAAAATACGAGCATCACAAGACCGGAAGCAATTACCACTAACAGTGATGACGACTCCAGGGGAAGTAGGGACACCATTGTAATCCAAGTCGCCAGAGCCTGAAAAATTGGATTGATCAAGCTTAAAAAGCTGCGAAGGAGGCGATCGCTTCCTGCTTCGCCACCACCCCTCATAATCCATTGAGTCATCTGAGAATCATGACTCGCCAGCCACACGGGTACCCAAACTAAACACCCGACAAGAGTACCGATAGCGACAGCACCAATCCGCCACCAATGAGATTGAGGAGTGGGAAATAGTTTTGCCTTACTCGAATTTTGCATTCCTAATTCTGGAGCTTTATCATCGTTACTCCTTCGGCGCAAGCGAACTTCCAAAATCCAGAATCCAATCAACACAATCGCAGAGGCACCGAGAGTGAAGCAAAAAAAGTAGTGGGTCGCTATGCCTAAACTGTTAACCACCACCCAGCACAGTGCCACCCCGATGGGTAGGGATGTGCGACGTTGGAGATTCTGCACGGCAACCACTAGGCAACACAATGAGGCAATTACCCAGAGAATCCCTAGAGCATAATGACGTGCTTCTTGTGTGAGAAAGACGCCATAGGGAGAAACCGCCATCATCGCCGCTGCTAGTTGAGCTACTAACCGTGATAGCGTAGCGGGCCACGATAGCGTCCGACGAAAAGCCAAAAAGCCGAGTCCATATACAGCCGGAATGGAGGCAACACCCAAAAGGGCAGGAAGCGATCGCGCTGCCCACAGTGAAACATACCCTCCTGAACCCGGAAATAGCTGCATCCACCAATGAGCCAGCACAAAATACAGGGGAGGATGATGATCTTCTGTGATCAGGTGCTGGATTACCGCTGACGGCCCAGCCGTTGGGTTGAGTCGCAATGGTTGGAGGAGAGCATCCAGGGAAATCGCTTGGTCAACGGGTACAGTTTTAAAACTATTGCCCAAACTAAACACCAGTGTGGCAAACTCATCCGTCCAAGGTGGCTTGGCTGTCAGATTAGTCAAGCGTAAGCTTGCGCCAATAGCCATCCACACCAACAGCAGCAGCGGATGGAACCAGCGCGTTGAAATGAAATTTTTTAACAAGGGCAACCTCAATCAAACAAAGAGTCATTAGTCCTTAGCCATTAGTCATTGGTTGACTACACCTACTGTTTGTGTAGTTTGAAACAGTCCGACGCACCTTTGCCGCTACCGCTTCGCTACCAGCCACTAGTTTTTTCACCACTCTTGGACAGCTAGGTCTCAAAAAACTAATGACTCGTCACTAAGGACTAGTGACTAACTAATCAACTTGGGTGACTCGCCAACTGAGCTTAAGATTGACCCAAAAGTTCCAAAGCGTGACAGCGGCGATCGCAATCAGGTTCGCTACATAGCGGTTTATGCCAAAAACATTAAACAGAAAATTCAACAGTAAGACATTGAGAATCAACCCGGCCAGACAAATTGTGTTGAACTTCAATAGCCGTTTCAAGCGCTGACGATTCCCCGGTTGCCGACGCGCAATGTCACCAAATGTCCAAAAATCATTCCACAAGAAATTATTGAGAATCGCTAACTCTGAGGCAATAATTTTACTGCGAGTTAGATTCCAACCCAGGCTGGAAGGGTCACTGAGCAGGTAAAGCACAATCATATCTACGAACACACCACTCAAACCCACCACACCAAAGCGGAGCAACCGACCGATGGGCCCCAAGGAAAGACGCAAGCGGAGCAGGTGGCGCAGATAATCCACATATTGTTTTGCCGTAACCTTGCTCTCACCTTCTTGACGCTCTTGAAACACATAGCCTACTTCTCCAATCCAGGGCACTCGACCCCTTGCGAGTACCTCAATTAGAATTTTGTAACCCAATGGACTCATTGTGCGACCGACAAGACAACGACGGCGCACCAAAAAGTAGCCACTCATAGGATCGGAGACGCGACCTACAACCCCTGGCAGTAAAATTAAGCCGACCGTCTGAGCACCACGGGATAAAAAGCGGCGCACTGCACTCCAGTCACTAACGCCACCCTCTTCAACATGGCGACTAGCAACTGCCAAATCCGCTCCCCGTTGGATCTCACCCCACAATTTTTCTAATACTTCTGGGGGATGTTGGAGATCGGCATCAATTACACCCAAAACCTCTCCGCGTGATGCCTGCCAACCACGAATTACTGCCGTTGAAAGCCCTCGCTCCTCAACCCGCCGCATCACTTGCAGTTGCGGATACTCTCGCATCAGCCCCTGAGCGAGTTCCCAGGTACCATCTGGGCTGTTGTCGTCCACAACAACCAACTCGTAAGCGTCCGGGATTACCCCATCCAAAATCTGACTGAGTAGGCTAACAATTTTATGAATATTTTTACCTTCGTTGTAAGTCGGAATCACCAAAGAAAGCAGAATCGGGCGATTCCCCAGCTCATTTGAACCCGCTTGTGCACTATCGCGCCCCGCAACGATCCCGCTAACGGGATAGCTTGGCTTTACGCTTATTTGTGACTCAGGAGACTCACCGACTTGCTCCTGGTCAAAGGCAACAGCAGGAATCTGCAACGGTCCGGTGGGAACTGTTAGAAGGGAGTGAGGTGGGTTGATATTCATAGAGCAAATCTCAACTTTTAAAGAGAGTGGATTTTACAGCTTTCTGAGCAAAGTTAGTCATATACTCATCTATAGATATGCAGATATGCGGCATACAAAACTATGAGTCAGCACTTATTCGCTTGGCTAGCTTAATCATGATTTCTAAGGGAATCCCTTTTCCATAAACTGAGTGACCCAATAAAATTAGAGTAAGCAAAAACACAAAATAAATTCCTGGGGGTTTATTGTCCCAAATTTCTTTGGAAAGTGGATACCCATCTAGAAGTTTTTCTGCCACTAAAAGGTAAAGGCTTTCATCCTAGCTAAGAATAGACTGGAAAAATGATGAAAATCGCAATAAAACTACCAAGATGAAAAAAAATATAACAATAGCCCAGTGCTGATTTTTCATGGCATATCAGTATTCTTTGGGTTAAGATGGCTTGGTTTATGGGTTGATCGTTCAACTGCTGCATCTGTACGCCTTCTTCCCCCAGGAAGTGCAGTATATCGCTGAACAAGACGGACTTAGTTACGCCGAAGTGATTGCCGCCTTAGAGGATGCTGCTGTTGGTCTTGCACTGACAGTTTAATGAAAATGGTGCAAGATATGAACCTATGTACTGCTTGTCAGGCGTAGACTGACCAAAGGTTTGTATCAAGTTTTATTTTATCCTTCACCCTTCTCTCCTTCATCCTTTTAATCAAAGTCGTGACTAACAAGAAGTTCATTTTTGAAGGCGCAGGAGAGTTGTGTTGAACTTTAAAAACGGCATTTTCCTTCTCACCGTGTTCTGCATTATGGTAACAGGGTTAGCCGTGTATCTGCTGGGGGGCATTCAGCCGGCACAACTCCAAGAATGGCTAAAGCAGGCGGGGATTTGGGCACCGATTAGTTACATAGTTCTTTATACGGTGGCTACTGTATTGGTGTTGCCTTCAACGGCTCTCAATCTCACCGGTGGTGCGATTTTTGGTCTATGGTGGGGTACTCTCTGGACGAGTCTTGCGGCAGTGATTGCAGCGGTTGTGGCGTTTGCCTTCACGCGCACCGTGGGAAGAGAAATGGTCGCTGACAAGTTGGCGGGTCGTTGGCAAGCAATGGATGCTGAAATGCGTCAGGGTGGTTTGTTTTATATGTTTGCCATCCGGCTACTGCCGATTATCCCCTATGGCTTGGTGAATTTCGCGGCTGGTTTGACCTCGATTCGCTTTCGGGACTACTTTCTTGGAACAATTCTCGGTACGGTTCCAGGGATTTTGCCTTTTGTGATGCTGGGGAGTTTTGGTTTACAGGCACTGAAAACCGGTGATGTGCTGCCCCTGATGGGAGCGTTGGCGTTAATAGGATTGCTGGTTGGTGGTGCCACTTGGTATCGACGCCATCGCCAGTCTCCTCGGAAGGCGCTGGAGGAAAAGGAGGGGGAGCAGGGGAGTAGAGATTAATAAGGCACTAAATCCCCAGCTAGCAGATTTCGTAACGTCGAGATGAGTTTTTCTTGCAAAAATTGGAAGGAGTGACCTGGTTGTTTCTCCTGATGCCTTGTGATTACTAAAACTGTTGATGCCATTCTTAATCGTGCCCTGACTGGTGAAGACCTATCCCCAGAAGAAGGCGTTGTACTCCTAAAGCAAACTGAACCCGCCGTTATGGCGGCAATTCAGGAAACGGCTGACCAGTTGCGCCACCGACAAGCTGGTGACACTGTTACCTATGTAATTAATCGCAATATTAACTTCTCCAATATCTGCGAACAGCACTGTAGTTTCTGTGCATTCCGTCGCGATGCAGGTCAAGACGGTGCGTATTGGCTGGAGTGGGGGCAAATCCAAGAAAAGACAACAGATGCGGTGCGGCGGGGTGCTACGGAAATTTGTATGCAGGGGGGACTCAACCCAGAGGCAAAAATCAATGATGCCTTCTTGCCTTATTACCTGCGGTTGGTGAAAACAATCAAGGATGAATTTTCTCAACTGCATCTGCACGCTTTCTCCCCCCAGGAAGTACAGTTTATTGCTGAAAAAGATGGACTTAGCTATGCCGAAGTGATTGCGGCACTACAGGAAGCCGGTGTTGACTCAATGCCAGGAACAGCAGCGGAGGTTTTAGATGATGATGTCAGGCGTATCTTGTGTCCGGAAAAGACGAACACAGCAACTTGGATAGAGATTGTGGGAACGGCACATCAGCTAGGGATGCCGACTACCAGCACGATGCTCTCTGGTCATATTGAAACCCCTGAACAGCAGGTGAGACATTTGGAGAAATTGCGATCGCTCCAACAAACTGCTCGCGATCGGGGATACTCTGGCTACATTACCGAATTTATCCTTCTGCCCTTTGTTGGACAAGAAGCCCCCAAACCGCTGCGCCGTCGTGTCGGACGGGATCAACCTGTTCTCGAAGAGGCTCTCTTACTCACAGCCGTTGCGCGGATTTTCCTGGGCAATTGGATTTCCAATCATCAACCTAGCTGGGTAAAGCTTGGTCTTGACGGTGCCACAAAAGCTCTTCAATGGGGCTGTAACGACATTGGCGGTACTCTGATGGAGGAGCATATCACCACAATGGCGGGTGCAAAGGGCGGTACTTGCATGGAAGTGGAAACATTGCAAGAGGCTATCAGCTCCCTGGGGCGTCCTCACCAGCAACGAGATACACTCTACCGACAGCTGTCTCCTATTACTAGTCCCAGTACCATGTTGCAATTTGTAAGCTAGTATCTGGCGACACTAAACTCAATTTCAAGGGTCGCATTTCACCGTAGATTGATGGATAACCCTGAATCTCTTGTGGCAAATGCTTCGCTGCTATTGCAGCATAGTGGACTTTCTGCCCTTATCTTTGTATGTCCATGCTTAAGAAAAAGAAACCGTTCCTACTGATAACTTTGGGGACGGCTGTTCTACTGATTGGCGGCGGAGTCGCCGCATACTGGTTTCTGGTGCAGCGGAATCTTTCCCAGGCAAATGCCCCTGCTCAACTGGTTCCTCAAGATGCTGTGGTAACGGCGTCAATCTCTACAGATCCAGCACAATGGCAGCAGTTGCGAGAGTATGGAACGCCTGAAACTAGAGCGATGCTGGATAAACAGCTGACTCAGTTGTGGGACGAACTCGTGACAGCTAACGGATACAACTATGAAAACGACATCCAGCCGTGGGTGGGCAAAACGGTGATGATTGCCTATCTGCCTTCTGGGGCACGAGGAACCGGGGCAGCAAAAGGTCAGGTATCACCTGCAGGGCTACCGTTTGTTCAACAACCAGATCTCATAGTGCTGCCGATTGAGAACCCAACTCAAGCACAGCAGCTGTTAGAAAAAGCGAAATCCCAGAAAACGACGCAGTTTGTTGAACGCACCTACAAGGGCATTCAGATTCGAGAAACTAAAAGGAGCAATGCTCA
>DATNPI010000187.1:0-10011 GCA_036703325.1 Coleofasciculaceae cyanobacterium | reverse complement strand
ATTGGCACTTCATTTTTCAGTTGACGAACTAGTCAGTAAGCTGTTGTGCATCTAATCTGCACACCGAAACGCTTAGATTTTATGTCCGTTGTCAGTAGTCAGTTGTTCGTTGCCACCGACCACTGACCACTGACTAACCCTCTTTTGTCACTCTCCGCAGAGGATATTAGCAAGTGTTGATTTTGTAGGGGCGTAGCATTGCGGCGATAGATTTATCGCCAATACCGAAAACGTAGCTACCGCAATGCTACGCCCTTTTTCTCTGGGCAGAGTGACAGAAGAGGACTAATCAACACTACGAAAGGATTTCGGCTCAAAGTTGGGCGCGTAGACCTGTAACAAGCTACTAACCTGCTTGAGGACATCGTTTCCAGTGCTTTTGCTGATTGCTTGGCGTTCAGAGCCAAAATCCGGTCGATCAAGGTTACGGGCGATCGCAGCAACGACCTGCTGAGTAATCAACTCCTGGAGTTCCTCTATAGCTCGCAGGCGCTGGTATTTAGCACCCTCTTCAGTAGTGGCATATAGAGGAGGAAGTCGATTCAGGGCGTAGGCGGCAATATCTCCGACATCCAGGACGCGATCGCTTGTTGCTTCGATTTCGGCAACGCGTGCGATCGCTTCTGTTAGTACCAACTCCTCCATCACATTAATGAATTGCTTACGAGGCACTGCGACTACTTCCCCAGTTAGCAGCGCCCCCATCAGTCGATCTAACGCCATGTACTCTTCTATGGACAGCTCCGAGGCTGTATCACAGATGCGCCCCACCTCGGTTTCCATAATTGGGGTTAAGTAGCCATCTTGCAGAGCTTGTTCTACGATTTTTTCAATGCTCATGACGTTGGAGTATGCTTCCCGGTAGTAGCGAGGAGGGGGAAACCCTGCCACCATCTTTCTTCAAAACAACACGAAATCTGGATGAAATTAGAAAACTTCATTAAACCTTCAACGAAAGTTTTACTCAAAACCTTCTTCTCTCCAGGGTACTGGGTCAACAGCAAGTCCGTGAACATACAGCCCCCAATGTAAATGCGGACCAGTAGCAGCACCCGTAGAACCTACGCCACCAATTTTTTGACCCGCTTTCACCAAATCCCCTTCTCGAACATCAATGCGGTTTAAGTGCATCATGATACTGGTGACGCCTTGACCGTGGTCAATTCCTACCACGTTACCATGCACCCGAAATCCTTCAGACACCCTTCCTACTAAAGCGATTCGACCCGCTGCTGGTGCCACGACAGCTGAACCTACCCCACCAGCGTAGTCAACACCCCGATGGTAATAATCTTCAGCAAATTCACCATTATAATAACGGCGAACCCCATAAATTGTCGTAATTGGGCCATTATTAGGTCTTAGGAACGGGCCATTCCAATATTTTTCTGGCGTCTCTAGCTTTTTGAAAGCTGCCACGCGATCAAGTTCATAGTCTGTCGCATCTGCTCCTGCTTCCCCTGAAAGCCAAATACGCTGTGTAGGGAAAGAGCGATTCCGCAACGGTACTGTCAAGTTTTTTGCCTCACCCTCTCCTTCCACTTGAATTTGTAATGTTCCAGGTTTATCCAGAGGTGTCGTTGGTAGCAAAGCTCGGAAATTACCCGAACCCGTGACAAAAGTTGGGTAGGTTTTCTGACCGATTTTGACGGTTGGAGCGCTGCTAGTTGTAGAACTTTGCTGAATTACTACTGACAACGTATCTCCCAACTGGGCAGTCGTAGGCGACAAGCGTACTTGCAAAGCTCGTGCTGGTACAGCGATAGTAACAAGTGCGACAATACCAAGAACAAGACTCGTTAGTACCCAGTTGGGACGTTGGCGTCGAATCCACAACATAGCAGTGCCACGCCAGCTACGGCGGGGGCGCAATTGAGACGGAGTAGTCTTCGATAGCACAGGCAATTATCCCCTATTAGTTTGTGGACAACGGTTAAGTACTAATAGGGGATAGACTAGCACCTTGCCCAAACTGTTTCCAACGGCTTTGACAAAAGAAGTATGAACTGCAAAGGATAAAGGATGAAAAGTCTACAAAATTTTGGGTACAAGCCGGACTACGTCCCGCTACCAAGAGAACCCATCAGTGGGCGAAAAACCAAAAATTGCTTTCAATACTCAAGCCCCGCTCCTTCAGTGTGAGGTATTTTAATACTTCATACTTCATACTTCAGCCTTCAGTTGAGTGGAATTTTCACTTCTGTGCCCCTGATACATTCCAGAGAACGGGGAAAATTTGTATTCTAAAGTTAATACAGCTTAATAATCTTCTCAGAAAAAAAACTGGTGCAAGAAGACTTCCGACTGATCATTGACTTCGTGTCTGTTCTCGCGGCTGCTGCCGTCGGTGGCCTATTCGCAGCACTATGCCGTCAACCCGCTTTGTTGGGGTACATCCTGGGGGGAATGATTGTTGGTCCCGCCGGTCTTGGGCTGATTAAAGAATTAGTTCAGATAGAGACCCTAGCTCAGTTTGGGGTGGCGTTTTTGTTGTTTGCACTGGGTGTTGAGTTTTCCCTAGCAGAACTCAAAAAAGTCCAAGCGATCGCTCTAGGAGGTGGTGGGCTACAGATTGTCCTGACAATCCTCGTAACCATGTTAGTGTCGCTGGTCATGGGCTGGGTCGTATCACCAGCACAGGGCGTTTTCCTAGGGTCAATTTTGTCGTTATCTTCAACCGCTGTTGTGCTCAAGTGTTTGATGGAGCGCAACGAAACGGAAACTCCCCACGGTCAGGTGATGTTGGGAATTCTGGTAGTACAAGACCTGGGACTAGGATTGATGTTGGCAGTACTGCCAGCACTCGATCAACCACCAGAAGCGCTTGGCAGGGCGGTGGGATTAGCACTATTAAAAATTGGCTTATTTGCTGCCGGTGCCGTCGCTGCTGGAATTTGGGTAATTCCTCCCTTATTGCGACTCTTAGCCCGCACGGAAAGCCGAGAGCTATTTTTACTGGGTATTGTTACCCTCTGTTTACTCATTGCTCTGCTGACAGATGAGTTGGGACTTTCGATTGAAATGGGGGCATTTGTCGCGGGTTTGATGATTTCGGAGGTGGAATACGCCGACCAAACCCTGGCTTATGTGGAGCCGCTGCGGGATGTGTTTGCGGCTCTATTTTTTGCAGCGATCGGGATGCTGATTGACCCGATTTTTCTGTGGAACAACCTGGAATTGATTTTGGGACTGGTCTTACTGGTATTTGTCGGCAAGTTTTTGATTGTGACGCCCTTGGTGAGAGCGTTTCGCTATCCCTTGAAGACAGCGATTATTGCCGGTTTGGGACTGGCTCAGATTGGGGAATTTTCATTTGTTCTTGCCAGTGAAGGACAATCGCTGGGACTGGTTTCTCGGCGAGTTTACCTTTTGATTTTGGGGACAACGGCGGTGACGTTGGTTGTCACGCCGTTTGTGCTGCAACTGGTGCCAAAGATTTTTAGTTGGGTGGAGGCTTGGGAAGGTCTGAGGCGGTATCTCAACCCAACGGATGTCCCACAAGAAGTGTCAGCGGATTTGCCGCTGAAAAATCATATTGTGGTCTGTGGCTATGGTCGGGTGGGAGGTAACGTTGTACGACTGTTGCAGGAGCATAACTACCCGGTTGTGGTAGTCGATCAGTCGGAAAGTCAAATTCAGCACCTAAGAGAAGAGGGTGTGCCTTATGTTTATGGCAATGCGGCGAGTTTGCATGTCTTGGAAACTGCTGGTGTAGAACAGGCAAAGGGAATGGCGATCGCATTGCCAGACGCGATGAGTAGCAGACTCTGCCTGAAACGAGCCTTAGAGCTAGACCCAAATTTGGATATTGTTGTCCGCGCCAATAATGACCGAGATATTGAACTGTTCTACCAACTGGGTGCAAAAGAGGTGGTACAGCCAGAGTTTGAGGCGAGTTTAGAACTGGCAACGCATTTATTAGGCAGCATGGGTTTATTCATACCCCTGATTCAACGAGAAATGCAGCAAATTCGTGATTCTCATTATCTTGATTTACGCACCTCGCCATCCTCCTCTCAGATTTCACGAGAACTAAAGCTTGCTGCCCAGGAGATGAATAGCAAGTGGTACAACTTGCCAGAGGATTCGCCGCTTACGGGTATGACGCTAGAAGAAGCGAAGCTTCGTCAATTGACAGGCGTTAGTTTGGTGGCAATTCGTCGTGCCAACGGTGAGGAGAAAGACTATCCTCACGATCAGACCAAATTGAGAAAAGGCGATCGCCTGTTAGTTGTGGGCGAACCCAATGAATTAGCGGCTTTTTATGAACTCGCTAAGGGGGAGGTCGCGATTCCGGGAGCCAGTACACCCGTCCAGTGGTTGCAAGTGCCGCCTGGAAGCCCAGCTGACGGGAAAGCTCTATGGGAGCTGCATTTCCGGCGTCAGTACGGCGTTTCTGTACAAGCCATTCGCCGTGAAGGTAAGTTCATTGGCTTTCCTGATGGGGGTGCGGAAATTCGCGCTGGCGATCACCTGCTCTTGTGTGGTGGCAGTTATCCTCTCAAACAATTACGGCAGTGGATTGGACATGGGCCGCACTCACCGATGCTTCCACTGCCTGTACTCAAGGTACCAGTGAGTGAAGCTTTGCAAGAGTTTCTACCACTGGATAGTCAGCGAAATGGGGATTAGCCGTCAACTGAAGGATGAAGGATGAAGTATCAAGTATGAAGTATTAAAATACCCCACCCACTCTTGAGCAGGGCTTGAATATTGAAAGCAATTTTTCATCCTTCATCCTTTACACCTCATACTTCATACTTCTTTTGTCAAGTGCTACCAATGACTGTCTGGGGCTTTATGTAAGCAATGGCATGACGCCAGATAACCATAGGCTGCTCATCCTGAGTGATGAGACACACGCAGTTTTGATCCTGCCATGTCAGCTGACCCGTCAGTAAATCCTGGGTAAGAAGTTTTAGCTCGACCTGTTGTCCTTCTTTGATGAAAACTTGAACTTGACGAACGCTGGGCAGACCGGTCTCGAATTCAGCCATAATCAATTTTTTAAGGAGGAGATATTTATGGGAATCGAATTTACAAAGTACCACGGTCTGGGCAATGACTTCATTCTGATTGATAATCGCGCTCATAGCGAACCAGTTATTACCTCAGAGCAAGCGATACAGTTATGCGATCGCCATTTTGGCATTGGTGCTGATGGTGTAATCTTCGCCCTACCAGGACAACACGGCACTGACTATACCATGCGGATTTTCAACTCCGATGGCTCAGAGCCAGAGATGTGCGGCAATGGCATTCGCTGTTTAGCTCAGTTTTTGTCCACTCTAGAGGGAGCAGACACCAAAACTCAATACCGTATTCATACCCTGGGTGGTGTCATGTCTCCTAGACTTGAAGACGAGGGTAAAGTCACGGTGGATATGGGAATGCCACAGCTGAACGCTGCTGAAATCCCGACAACCCTTGCTGCCGCTGAACAAAAAGTCATCGATGTCCCCATCGAAGTGGCAGGACAATCTTGGAATGTCACCTGTGTCAGTATGGGCAATCCTCACTGCATCACGTTTGTTGAGGATGCCGCCGCTATTCCCCTGGAAACTATTGGTTCTCAGTTTGAGCATCACCCAGCTTTCCCCAAGCGAACGAATACAGAATTTATTCAAGTGCTGCGTCCAGACTATTTGAAGATGCGGGTGTGGGAGCGTGGTGCTGGGGTAACTCTAGCTTGTGGCACGGGGGCATGTGCTGCTGTGGTGGCTGGTGTGCTGACGGGAAAGAGCGATCGCAAAGCCACAGTTGAACTCCCTGGCGGCTGTCTGGAAATTGAATGGTCAGAGCAAGACCAACGGGTTTACATGACAGGGCCCGCTGAACGAGTATTCACTGGCAGCCTCTAGTGCAGCTTGACAGAGGTAACTAACCACTTCCTGGAGACGAGAGGGTGAGGGTAAGAAGGTGAGGGGATGAGAGGGAGAATTCTCGACCAAACCTCTGAACAGACCGACAACTGAATCACCCCCTCTCCTCCTTGTCCTCAGGAGTCCCCCCTATCTACTATCTTTGACGGCAACTTGGTATGAGGGCTGCTATATTGTACCAGGGCTAAATGAAGTTCTCCCCACTGAGTTGAACGCAACCATCAAGCGATATTCGTCTGCCCATTCGCCGTTAATAGGGTGTAGCCTTTATCAGGGTTGTTAACTACCAGCTCCATCCCACTCAACGATTGAACTGGTATTCGTTCACTAATCCTTTATATATAAATTGAATAATATGAAGAACGTATCAAGATATTAATTCAAGAAGAACGGCTCCTTGAAAACAACAGTTCCGTCAGTTAAAAATAGTTTAACTTCGGCGTGTTAACTGTTATATCAGGAGTAAATATGTTTTTTATTAAGGCTAGACCACGAAGACTAAAACAGAAAATAACTCAACCCTGGAAGTTAAAAACTATCAAAAATTCATTTTTTTCGACTGCCCAAGCCGATGTATTGGCTGGAATGACTGTAGCGCTGGCACTCATTCCAGAATCCCTAGCTTTTGCGGCTATTGTCAAAGTCAATCCAATGGTAGCGCTATACACGTCCTTTTGTATGGCTACTGTTATTTCTCTGGCTGGTGGTCGTCCAGCAATGATTTCAGCGGCTACTGGCTCTATGGCCTTACTCATGACGAGCTTAGTAGCGAACCATGGACTGGAATATTTGTTTGCAGCAACGATTCTGACTGGAATCATTCAGTTTTTCATGGGAGTTTTTAAATTAGGAAGATTTTTTACTTTTATACCACCATCTGTTATTGCTGGGTTTGTTAATGCATTAGGTATCTTAATTTTTACAGCTCAATTCCAGCAATTTGCAGGAGAACCCTGGCAAATGTATGTAATGGTAGCTGCTACATTAGCCATTGTTTATCTGTTTCCCCGTCTTACCAAGAGTATCCCGTCACCCTTGGTTGCAATTGTCATTATGACAATTGTTGCAATAGCTACAGGACTACCTGTTCGACGGGTAGGAGACATCGGAGCAATCACGGCTGCTTTACCATCATTTCACCTTCCACACGTTAGCCTTTCCCTAGAAACACTTTGGATTATTCTTCCCTACTCATTGCCTCTAGCAATTGTAGGGATTATGGAATCTCTCCTAACGGCGGCGCTTGTAGATGAGTTAACAGAAACTAAGAGTTCTAAAAATAAAGAAGTTAAAGGTCAAGGTATAGCAAATATCGTTACAGGTTTCTTGGGTGGAATGGCTGGTTGTGGGATGGTTGGTCAATCCATCATTAATGTTAGGTCAGGTGGAAGAAGTCGATTGTCTACCTTTGTTTCCGGTGCATTCCTGCTCTTTTCAATCATGCTTTTAAGAGATGTGGTAATGCAAATTCCTATGGCTGCCCTTGTCGGTGTGATGATTATGGTGGCGATAGAAACATTTGACTGGAAATCTTTGAAAGATTTACGAAAGATGCCATTAAGCGAGGCGTTTATTATGCCTTTGACAGTGGCGATTGTAGTCTGGACGCATGACCTGGCTAAAGGTGTTATCGCGGGGGTGATTATAAGCGCTCTAATTTTTTCCTGGAAACTAGCTCAGATAAAAACCACAACATCATTCGGGAGTGATGGAGAAAAACTGTATAAAATATCGGGTCAGCTTTTCTTCGGGTCGATGACAAACTTTGTAGATTTGTTTAACTACAGCAAAGACCCAGAGAAGATTGTGATTGACTTTAGTGATTCCCACCTCTGGGATCATTCCGCTGTAACCGCTGTTGCCAAAGTAGTTCGCAAATATCGCAAGCTAAATAAGGATGTTACCTTAGTTGGGTTGAACGAAGAAAGTCAACTGTTTATGAACAAGATAGGAGTTACTGGGCTGTCAATTCAATAGATATCAGGAGACTTGGCTAGCTGACGGGGTTGTTACCTGTCAGCTTTGCTAATTGTGGCTAGGGTCTGTTTTCTCGCCCCGGAGTTCCCCCCTCAACCCCCCTGAAAAAGGGGGAAGAATTTAGTTAAAGTCCCCCTGTCTTGCTCGAAGTTTTGGGGAAGCTCTCGCTACACCCAAAATTCGAGCGCTTTTTAACTCTGATTTAAGGGGATCTACATCTGAGGGAGAAGGCGAGAAAACACTCCGTAGGGACTAATGGATAATTTTGCGTAAGTCCTGATATGAATGATGAACGTCATGGTAATAGGTTCATTCGCTTTCAAAAATCGAATGGCGATTCTATTGGGGCTTGCTCGTTCCAGAGGATATCCCAGCGTTTTGTCCAAATTTGGCACCAAAATGGCTGTTGGTTGTCGTCGTACTGCTTTTTGTGCTTTTTGCAATCCTCTTCAATGGCTAACCACAACTGGCGCAATTGTTGCCAAGTCGAGCAGTTTTGAATCTGATAGGCAACGGCATTGAGCCATTGTCGCAATTGGCGATAACTGATAAATTGTCCACCAACATCACGGCGATGGACAAATACTACGTATGCCCAGCATTCGACGCGCACAATCTTGTGTTTGGGAATTTTCAGCAATTGAGCGATCGCACCTACTGTAATGCGGAATTTCTGACGAGGTTGGAGGCGGTGAAATAAAGTTGTCATGATTGCTTAACCCTGATCTAGATGGAATGAGGAGATTTGCTGCGAGGGTAGGGGCACGACATTGTCGTGCCCTTAGAGGACATCAGCAATTCCGATCAAGGGGAGCAAACACAACTGTAAGTTTGAGGCTGGGGACTTGCTGACGGCACAACTGAAGATGTCCATCAGCATCTGAACGACTGCGGTAGCGACCAATGACCACCCATTTGAGACTGGGAAGTTGACGGGCAACTGCCCAAGGCTTAAGGCATTGTTTTTTCGTCATAATGAACTTGTCTCCTTGATTAGTGGGAGCCAGAGCCAGCGCTAGAACTTTGACTCGGTCAGCGCTGGTCTCTAACTTTGGTGCTGTAGTAACACCAAAGTTAGTATAGCACTTTATCTCTATAGAAATAAGTATCTTTAAGGATAAAACTAAAGAGAAATTACTTTGTTTTTATTGGGGAGAGGGAAGGGCGATCGCATATATAGCGGTTAGAGGCGTTGCACACACAACACGTTAGGGGCACGATATATCGTGCCCCTACAAATGCGCTCAATTCAAAAGGGCTATTGTCTTGCTAAAGCGATCGCACTTCAATTCGAAGATGAATCATGAGCGATCGCCTTTTTTTTGCTCCCAGCCGATTAGCCATCTATGGATTATGAGCGATTGTCTCGTTGCTGTCCCGGCTTTAACCAACCAAACACCTGTGTAACCGTCAAATCCAGTTGCAGAAACTGTGGAACAGGCAGCCTATCGGCACCAATCATCTCAATGGGTTGCTGTCCGGGAAGGAACACAAGCACCAGCCGCTCATCGGGGTCAATGAACCACCCTAACTGAGTACCGTGTTTAAGGCAGTGTAGGATATTGCTGATTACCTTAGTTGCATTTTGAGCGGGTGAGAGAATTTCTATCGTCCAATCCGGATGAGTTTGAAACGCATTCTCGATTTCGCCTTCTGCGTCAAAAGGAATCCGTCCCCAGCTAAACACGGTGACATCTGGCACAATTGATCTTCCGCCGAAGGTGCAGCGTAGTTCTGGGAAAGCTAACGCAATCTGCCGCTCTTCAGTTACCTGGTTAACTGCATCGCAGAGTTTAAGCTGGAGTCGAGAGTGTTTGCCTTGTGGCATCGGCTTCTGGTAGATGCGACCATTAATGAATTCACTGGCAGGTTTTGTCTCTGGCAGTTTGAGGAACTCTTCTAGAGTGATTAGTTCGTCAAGTGTGGTCTTCATCGTCAAGCGATCGCTTCTTTATATTGCCACTACCTCAATTTTGTCGTAACTACGCGCGACGGACTAGGCGCTTGAAATCTCGAAGAACTCTTGGACTCCAGAGCAATTTCGTCAACTATCCAACTCCTCTACACTGTCTAACTCCTTTAATAAGTCAGAGACTGAGCCACTACGCACGTTGCGCTCAGCATAAGCTTGACGAGATTCGGCGACTGCCTG
>DATNPI010000168.1:0-4137 GCA_036703325.1 Coleofasciculaceae cyanobacterium | reverse complement strand
TATTACTACCTGGTGATGGAGACTTTACACGGTAAAAATGTGATGAGCATGACACTGGAGCGCATTGTGGAAGCCATGATCGAATTGCTTTTTAGCGATCGCAAATAGCAGTCCAATTCCCTTAATCCTTCAGGTTGAAAGCAACTGCTCCAAGTAACAGCACAAATCCAGCTAACTGAGTTGGCACAATAAGTTCATGCAGAATTACTACGTTCAGCAGGATGGCACAGACATAATTTCTGCTTTGTAGCTATCAAGAAATCCCCTGGCTATAGTACTATTGTACTGTCAATTTTTAGCTGAATAACTGAGAGTAGGCGATCGCTCACAACTGCCAGCATCTCAAAAGTTAGTCGCTATCTTGAGGATATGTTACTGTGCTGAAGTTCATAGAGTACAAGCCATAGATGGTTCTGCCACCAGTCACGCCACGCCCAAACCAATTACCTCTTAACGACCCTAATTGGCGGTGGGATCTTTTTGAAGCCTTTTGTCTTGACTTAATTTCTCAATTTGCTGAGGTCAAAGATTGTCATCGATACGGAAGACAGGGCGATTTTCAAAGAGGAATTGATATTTTCGCTGACTTAGACAATGGCGAACGATGGGTGTTTCAATGCAAGCGATATAAGAGGTATACGCCAGGTCAAACACAGAAAGCGATTCAGGAAGCGACATATAGAGCTAATCAATACATTTTGCTGCTGAGTTGTGAAGCAACTAGCAAAGTGCGAGATGAGGTTGACAAGTATCCAAACTGGGATGTATGGGACGTAGAAGATATTTCCCTGAAAGTGAGAAACCTGCCGCTAGATGTTGCTCGTCGTCTCGTTCAAGACCGCTTTAGCTCTGAATGGCGAAAAGCATTTTTGGGGCTTGCAGGACTCACAACTTTTGTTTCTTCAACCAATTTTTTCCGTGAGCTGCTGAATCCCGATAATCGATTCAATCATACTTGGTCACTGGTGGGTCGGACTGAGTTATCGCTCTTCTGTCACTCTGATGAGAGTATAATCGGCAAAAACAGCTCAAAACCAATTCCCGCTTATGGATGAGCCACGCGCCGCTCGACCTACCATCAATTTTCTCGATGAATATTGTGCCCTTTATAGAAATCTGTTTTCAGATGTTAGAAGTTTTGAGGCTTTTAAACATCTACATGTAGGAATGCTCTCCTCAATCCAACGTAAAACTCTACCAGCTATTGCGGAATTAGTGGGATTACCCAATGAACAATCCTTACATCACTTTTTAAGCAAATCTCCTTGGCAAACTCAGCAATTAAGAAATCAAAGATTACATTTGATTTTGCAAGAATTAAAAAATAAAAAGATTTTTGTAATTATTGATGAAACAGGAGACAAAAAGAAAGGAAGAAGCACAGAGTATGTTAGTCGCCAGTATTTAGGGAAGTTAGGAAAGATAGATAATGGGATTGTTGCCGTAACGGCTTGGGGACTAATTGATAATATTACATTTCCCTTAATGTTTGAGATTTATAAACCGAAACAACGCCTTAAAGCTGGTGATGTCTATCATTCAAAGCCAGAGATAGCGGCTAGGTTGGTGCAGCAGATTCAGCAAATGGGCTTTCAGATAGAGCTAGTACTAGCCGATAGCCTTTATGGGGAAAGTGAAGCTACTTTTTTAGGCTGCCTAGAGAAATTAAAACTGAACTTTATTGTAGCTATTCCGTTGTAATCATGGAGTCTGGTTGCCCCAGGGACAGAGGGTTCGCCAGAATCGCTGGCGCAAATTTAATCGGATTTTTAGTGATGGAACCCAAGAAATACGGTTTGTTAGAGAAATAGTTTTTGGCAAAAAAGGATACCGAAGATATTGGGAAGTTACCACGGACCCAGAGACTTTGCCAGATAACTCTACTTGGTATGTGATGACAGAAATTCCTGAAATCAGCTACAAAGATGTTGGTAATCTGTATGGTTGTAGAAATTGGGTAGAATATGCCTTAAATCAAAGCAAGAATGAATTAGGTTGGGCTGATTTTCGGCTGAGTCGTTATGAAAGCATTGAAAAATGGTGGGAAATTGTTAGTAGCGCTTACTTATTGGTAAGTTTATTCGCAACACCTTGGAGAAACTCAAATAAACCACCAGTCGATACTCAGGGCGAGCCAGTCAGAAACCTTTTATCACAACATCCCCATTGGGATTCAGGAAAAGGATGGAAAAACTTCCTTAACAATCTCCGCTTAATTAGCCAGCCATTTATATGCTTCAATCTCATCCAACGCTGGTTAACGGTATTTCCCATTCCGCAATTATCTTTGGGCTTTCCCAGACTTATTTCTTTGATGAATTTCTTTGAGAGTCCTATTGAGCAAACCACATCTTCGGCACATTACCAATTTTCCTCTGCTTAGAGTGACAGAAGAGCGCTACTCTCAAAACTTTCCCGAAACGTCCGTCCTATGTGCTGATGTGCAAGAGCTGACGGGACTTGAGATTCGCCGTCTTCTTGAGCTGTCCCATCGCCAACAGGGTAGAGAGTGGGATGGGAAAATTGGTCTAGTCTTTGGAGGGCCTCCCTGTCAGGGTTTATCCAGAATTGGCAAACGGGATGTGGATGACCCCCGCAATCAACTAATTGCCCATTTCTGTCGTCTGGTCGAAGAACTTCAGCCTACTGCTTTTGTTCTGGAAAACGTTCCCGACTTGCTGCTGCCCAAATACGCAGGTTTAATTGAGCCTTCTCTACAACAGCTACAACAGGCAGGGTACAACACCTGGACTTGGGTTCTAAATGCCAAAGACTACGGAGTTCCTCAGAATCGAAAACGGGTCTTTATCGGAGGAATTCTTCACCACACCTCTCCCCTGATGCCAGCGGCAGCATCTCAAGTTGTTACCGTTAGGGACGCGATCGGAGACTTAACATTTCTATCAGAAGAAACGTTTCCGCAACTGTTCAATACTGATGAATTGCAACTAGACGAGAAGCAACCTTCTCTCGAAGCTCAGCCTTCCGAGTACGTACTCAAGCTCGAACAGGTATTCCCGCCACTGTCCATAACTAATCCTCACCTACTTACAGGCTGTTGCTTCACCCGTCACACCCCGTCAGTTATTGAACGATTCAAGGCTACCGCACTGGGAACGACGGAGCCAGAGAGCCGTTTATACCGCCTTAAGTGGGACGGAGTTGCCCGAACTTTGAGAGCAGGAACGGGAAGCGACAAGGGACGACACACCGCTGCACGTCCGATTCACCCCGCCCATGCCAGGGTACTCACAGTCCGCGAGGCGGCTCGCCTGTCCTCTTTCCCGGACTGGTTCCGCTTTCATCGGAGGATTTGGCGGGGCATGAGACAAGTTGGGAATGCCGTACCACCCCTGTTGGCGCTGCCGGTAGGGAAAGCCATTTATCAATGTTTGGTACAAATAGAGGGTGCAACAGCAATGGAGACAGCCACTTTAACTCCCGCGATTGCCTCTGGCAGTGCGCGAGGCGCAAGCGAGTTCCTTTCTGCTGTTTCAACCCAAGTGCAATTGTCGAAAGCACTGCGGAATGTTTCACCAGCAAGGCTATCTGTTCCCAGTCAAACAGTGGAGAATCCTCAAGAGCTGCTTTTATCAAAGTCAAACTCTATGTCCTACGCTCGATAAAACTAGATGATCGATCGGGATAGGATGAGTGCGATCTGCGCGACGCTTCGGCTTCTCCAACGGAGTACGCAGCAGCGCTAGGCTTACGCCGACGCTCGTTCCTCGCTACCGCTTCGCTAACGCTATCGCTAGCAAGAAATAGATACGTGCTAGTAAACTATGACAACCGACCCTCTCCACCTGCCCCCGTTTGACTTAGACGATACCTCAACGCTCAACGTCATCATTGACACGCCCAAGGGCAGCCGTAACAAATTTGAGTGGGACAAGAAGCACGGGTTGTACAAGTTGGGCGGCGTACTGGCAGTAGGCGCATTTTCCCATACGACGCAAGGTTTCGTGCCCTCAACTCTAGCCGACGACGGCGACGTCATCGATGTCCTAGTCCTGATGGAGGAGCCTGCCTTCGTCGGCTGCCTCGTCCCGTCGCGGCTCATCGGCGGCTTTGGTGCTTTTCAGACCGAGTCGGGTAAAACCTCGCGCAATGACCGCTTGCTCGCCGTTGCTGCCA
>DATNPI010000140.1:0-7955 GCA_036703325.1 Coleofasciculaceae cyanobacterium | reverse complement strand
GACTATTAGGCGGCATAAATTATCTGTTTTGTGCGTAAAATTTCATAACGCCGAAAGGGATTGCGTAAACAACCCTTTTGTACCAGATCGACCTCGCGCCCAAATAAGGTTTCAAGTTCTTCTTTCATCTCGATAATGTCCCACAGACTCCATTTAGCATCGGAGGCAAAACTTACCAGCACATCCACATCACTATCTGGGCGAAAGTCATCCCGTAAGATAGAGCCAAATAGGGCAAATTCAGTGATTTTCCAACGATCGCAAAAAGACGCGATCGCTTCCTCCGATACCTCAACTTTCGGGCTAATTGCAGTCATTTAAACTGTAACTCCTTCGAGTTCCTCATCCGTTAACTCATACAACTCGCGCAACTTCTGCAACTTCTCCTCACTGGGTTGCCAGAACCCTCGTCCATTTGCCTCTAACATCCTGCCCACAATATTGCGGAAGGCTTCAGGATTTGACTCTCGCAACTTATTCGCCATCTCTGCATCTAAAGCATAGGTATCTGCCGCTTGGTCGTACACCCAGGAATCGGTAAAATCAGCCGTACCACCCCAACCAATTAACGCTGTCATCCGTTGCGAGATTTCATAGGCACCACCAGAACCTTGATTCGCCATCGCGTCCGCCCACTTGGGGTTAAGCAACTTCGTGCGATACTCTAGACGCAGCAAGTCTTCCAGGTTGCGGGGCGTCGTGTCTTTCGAGAAGCTTTCGACAAAACTGGTGTTTACCTTTTTGCCCCGTTGCTTTTCAGCTGCCCGCTTCAATCCACCTGTGTTGGCGTAGTATTCTTGAATGTCGGTAAGACCGTACTCAACGGAGTCGATTTCCTGGACGATGCGACTGGTGCTTTGCAATAGCTGGGTGAGAATTTCCGGACGCGCTTGTCCTTTGTCTTGTCTACCGTAACTGAACGAATTGCGATCGCGCCAAGTATCCCCCAACTCATCCCCCGATTCCCAGTTTCCATCCACAACGCGATCATTCACCAGCGAACCAAAATCCCCAGATGGGTTAGAAAACAATCGGGCAGAGGCATTCTTCACTCCTTGGCACTGCAATGCTAAAGCGTGTTTACGAATAAAATTCTGGTCTTCTAGTTCCTCTGCTTCAGCTGCCCGACGGAACAAATCATCGAGCAATTCAATAATATTCACAAAGCTATCCCGGAAGATGCCAGAGAGATTAGCCAGCACATCAATGCGAGGATGGCCAACCTCTGCCAAAGGTTTGAGTTCATAACGGACAATCCGCCCTGTGCCCTCCTTTACGGGTTCTGCCCCTACTAGTTCCAGGAGAATGCCGAGGGATTCGCCCTTAGTCTTGATTGCATCTAGCCCCCATAGCATTACTGCCACGGTTTCGGGATACTCGCCATGTTCTTTCAGGTGCTGGGCGATAATTCTCTGACCAATTTCTCTCCCCCTCTCATACGCTGCTGGTGATGGCATTCGATAGGGGTCAAGGGCATGAATATTCCGCCCCGTGGGCAAAACACCAGGGCCATCTCGCAATAAATCGCCCCCTGGTGCGGGTGGAATATATTCCCCGTTAAGTCCTCGTAACAGGTTAGTTAATTCATCTGTGCTTTGCGTCAGCAAGTCACGGATTTGCAACGCTTCATCTAGGTGTGCAGATTGGCCGTTATGTAGGGGCGCGAGGTCTTGCGCCCCTGCGCCGGATGAAATTACATTAAGCGCCTCTTCCGGTAATTCCTCGCCAAAATAAGCCTGAAGGTATGATGCCAACTGTTCCGAGTTAGGGGCTTCACCCAAGATGTGCAACCCCGATGAGAACAGTCGAGTTTCCACCACTTGCAGATATTCGTACAACTTAACCAAATAGTCGTTAAAAGCATGAACACTGAACAACCGGGCATTCTCCGGAGTAAAGGCAATTCCCAACCGTTTGGCATCCTCAAACGGACAATCTGCATCTAACCCAGTGTCCACAATCTTTTTGCAGATAGCCTCCTTGAGGGCGTAATTCTTCTGGGGGTCTTCCCGATACTCCGAGATTAAATCCCGCAGCGTCACTAATTCTTTATACAAACCAGCGCGACCATAGGGCGGCACGTTATGGGAAATCAGCACTCCATAACCCCGACGTTTTGCCAGCATCGACTCAGAGGGATTATTGGCTGCATATATATAGAGGTTGGGCAAATTTCCCAGTAGAATGTCTGACCAAGAATAGCCAGTGTTGCCCAAGGGAGAACCGGGTAGCCATTCGACGGTGCCGTGCATCCCGAAGTGAACCACAGCATGAGGTTCAAAGTCGTTCTGTAGCCATTTGTAGAAAGCGGCGTACTGAGGATGGGGCGTCAAGTCACGTTCAAACATCAGCCGCATCGGGTCACCAGCGATACCAAGAGGGGGTTGCACACCAATCCAGACATTGCCTAGCTGGATGCCGCCAATCTGGAATTCATCGCCATAGGTTTTGATGCCAGTGCCAGTAAGGGATTTCCATTGCTTCTCGATGCGGGTGGTTAGGAGATAGCCCAGCCATTTTTCTAGGGTTTTGGAATTAACGAAATTTGTCCGTTGTCCGTTGTCCGTTGTCCGTTGTTCTTTACCATTGACTACTGACCACTGACCACTGACCACCTCATCAGCTTCTTTCACCTTACGAATTAATTCTTCGCCGTCTTCGGGTATTTCCCCAACGTTGTAGCCTTGGTCTTTGAGGGCATGGAGGAATTTGAGAAGCGATCGCGGTACATTCAATAACGCTGCCGTTCCTGTTGCCCCGTACCCAGGCGGAAACCCGTAGAGAATAATCGCAATCCGTCGTTCTTGCGGTGGCGTCTGCCTGAGGGCAATCCAACCCTTCAGCCGCCCAGTGAGTCGCTGCAACCGTTCTGGAATCAGATAAATGTCTTCTCCCACCAAACCACCGAGAGGCACTGGGTCAATTGCTCCATCCAGTTCTGGTAATGCATATAACACGACACTTTGCAACCCCCCGACACCTTGGCGTGTCCAAGAGTGAATATCCTGAATTAGTAGTGGTGCCGCAACGATATAGGGCACATTCTTGGCAGTGAGGATACGCTTGGCAACTTCCACCTGACGGCCTGCTTCCATCGAACCAGCTGGCCCGCCCACTAACGGAAAGCCGATGGTAGAGACAATTGCATTTACCTCCACTGCCTGACTCGATAGAGAAAGAGTTTCAACTTTACCCAACTGCCGTTGAGCAGTTTCGTGGGCGGAACTCATCCAATCTCGCACCGCTACATGCCCTTCGACGCCATTGATAAAGATGGGTAGAGGAATTAGTCCAGCTTTTTCAAAGTGGCGAATCAATTGGGGAATGTAAGGCTGCTTGGTTACGACATGCTTGCGATAGAGCAAAATGCCGACAATTGGGGATTGGGAATTGGGAATTGGGAATTGGGAATTGGGAATTGGGATGTATGCTTCTGACCCCTGACTCCTGCTTTGATACCACTCCAGATATTGCCGTGGGGATTCAAAGTAACCTGGATAGTCGGGATGCAGTAATCCCATGTTGAGGGTTTCTACTGGGGGCGGTATTTCTCCTACCTTCAACCCCAAGTATTTCTCCGCTAGCGTCCAGAACATAGAGGCTACGTTGTCTGCACCACCAGCGTTCCAGTAACCGTAGATAATGAGCCAGTTCCGCAAGTCCTGCACTTTTTGCACTGGCACAAATTTCAGCAGCTTGGGGCCAGTCTTCAAAAAGCTGATGTAGCCAGCGAGTTTGTCTTCTTCTCGCCCGTTGCTGAATTTATCGAGGATGAATTTAACTGGCTTGGGCATCCCCTTGGGTTTGTCGCCAATTTTGAAGGCACCTATCTGGGTAAGGCTCATCAATTCCAAGGCTGACTCAAAGACGAGGCGAATGGGGATATGTTGAACGCGATCGCGCAGCCAAAGCACCTGATCGTAGTCAAATATCAGACTGCCGAAGAAGACTTGGGCGTCTTTGAGTGCTTCTTCTACAACTTCGGGTTCCGTGGTGATGGAGCGATCGCTAAATACCCGAATATCCAACTCAAGACAGCGCTGTTGTGCCAGATGTGCCGCTTTGCGGTACAAGTCAGCGTTGAACGATTCAAACCCAGCAATCAATACGATGCGTTTCATGCCCCAAGCCCGAAAAATTTCTTCATACTTCGATCTTAAAGGGACTCTCAGGCGATCGCTTGGTAGCATACTGACAAAAGCGACAGCCCTCCTTGGCCCATACGTCCACGAAGATGAAAGATAGGAGTAAATAAATGAGCTATCAATCCAACCAACAGCTATGCGCTCTCAAAACTGCCTGCTCACGCTTGTTAGTCTCTCGTCACTACTGATTACTTCCTTTCCTGTAGAGGGTGCGATCATAAATCCTCCTGAACTCCGAAGTAGGAGTGAAAGGAAAATTCTCCAAGCTCCTTTTCTCTTTAAAGCCAAAAAACTCGCCAAGGAAGCCTCATCCAGACAATCCAATTTCCTAGTAGTGGTAGCCCAAGCGAACGAAGATGACTTTGGGAAAGCCCAAGCCATGTCTGAAATTGCTGACCAGTTGGCTTCATTAGGAAAAATCGACCAGGCTCTACAACTGGCTGGTGAAATTAAAGATGAATCCTACAAAAACCAGGCATTGAGTCGCATCGCTTACCAGTTGGCTTCATTAGGAAAAATCGACCAGGCTCTACAACTGGCTGGTGAGATTAAAGATGAATCCTACAAAAACTGGGCATTGAACCGCATCACTCAAGAGTTGGCTTTATTAGGCAAGATCGACCAGGCTCTACAACTGGCTGGTGAGATTAAAGATGAATCCTACAAAAACGAGGCGTTGATCATCATCGCTGGCGAGTTGACGTCAGCTGGAAAAATCGACCAGGCTCTACAACTAGCCCGCGAGATTAAAGATGAATCCCTCAAAAACTCAGCGTTGATCATCATTGCTGGCAAGTTGGTTTCAGCTGGAAAAATCGACCAGGCTCTACAACTAACTAGTGAAATTAAAGATGAATCCCCCAAAAACTCGGTGTTGATCTTCATCGCTGGCGCGTTGGCTTCAGTTGGAAAAATCGACCAGGCTCTACAACTGGCTGGTGAGATTAAAGATGAATCCTCCAAAAACTGGGCATTGAGCCGCATCGCTGGCGCGTTGGCTTCAGTTGGAAAAATCGACCAGGCTCTACAACTAACTCGCGAGATTAAAGATGAATCCTCCAAAAATAGCGCATTGAGGAACATTGTTTACCAGTTGGCTTCATCCGGAAAAATCGACCAAGCTCTACAACTAGCTCGACAGATTAAACCTGAATCCAGAATAAACATCGCGTTGAGTGTCACCGCTGTCCAGTTGGCTTCATCTCAAAAATTCGACCAAGCTCTACAACTAGCTCGACAGATTAAAGATGAATCCGGCAAAAACTCAGCATTGATGGACATCGCTTCCCTGTTGGCTTCATCCGGAAAAATTGACCAGGCTCTAGAGGTAGCCCAAACCCTGGAAAATAAATTCTCTCAAGCCTGGGTTATGGCTAGGATAGCTGATGAGTTAATATCAGCCGAACAAACCGAACGAGCCTCTCGCTTTTTAAACCAAGCCCTTGAGATTGTTGAAGCTAATTAGAGTGGTGGGTGTGGTCAAAAGTAGTTGATAGATGGGATCAGGCACTCGCACGGTGCATCTGGACTCAAGGATTGCTAGGATTTTCCAAGCGGTTTAAGCCATCGACAATGACTACCAAGGCTTTTATTGCTCTGAGTGTTGAGACTTGCAATTACAGGTGTAAGCAACTCTTCGTTAATCAGGTACAACGACGTTTCCCTTCTAAACCAGCCCGCGATAGCTGCGCTTCACGCGAACTACTGAAACATCTATACCGTTAATCGTGTCTGGAAATACTGAGCCTTCTTCAAGTGAATACTATGCGACCTCGAAACGTCTTCCTGGCACTTGTCACCCTCTGTGCTTTAGTAGGTATCGCCTCAATTTATCCAAAATCCCAATCCTCAGCACAGGTAGATGTTAAGAAAGCTGCGGCGCAACCAGTTCGCCAACCCTCGCCAGGGGAAACTTCCTCTGAATGCGATCGCATCCTGATGCAACAGCAACCGTTGGTTAGCATAGCTGGGTATTTGGGTACGGTAAAACAGAATGACCAAGCCCTAAAACTGGTGAAAAAGATGCAGTCTTGCGGTATCAAATTTGATCGAGCACGGGAGTATGATACGGCCTACAGTTTGGCGGCAGCGGGACAAATCGATCAAGCCTTACAAGTGGCAAATTCAATCGAGAATAATAGTATGAAAGGGGCTGCTTTGCAGCGCCTCGCTGAAATCTTGGCTGAGGCTGGGAAGTACGACCAAGCCCTACAAATAGCAAATACTATAGCAAATACCGATGAGGCGAAGACTTACAAACAAGTGGCATTTGCTAACATCGCTAAAAAGTTAGCTTCATCCGGACAAATCGACCGTGCCTTGCAAGTGGCAAATCGGCTCGATGGCGACTATAAAGCTAGTGCATTGAGTCACATCGCTACCACCTTGGCTTCATCGGGAGAGTTTGATAGCGCCTTGCAAATGGCAAATCGGCTCAATGGCGACTATAAAGCTAGTGCATTGAGTCGCATTGCTAGCACCTTAGCTTCATCGGGACAGTTTGACCGTGGATTGCAGCTAGTAAAAACTATCGAGATTGAGCCTGCCAAACCCATAGCCTTAGCTCGTTTGGCTGAGAGTTTGACTGATGCCAAACAATTAGAGCAAGTCTTACAGATGGCAAAGACGATTAAAGCTGACTCTGGGGGACAACAATTGATGTTGTCTCACATTGGCTTCAGTTTTGCTAGAGCCGGACAACTTGACCGTGCCTTGCAGGTAGCGGCTACCGTCAAAGGTGACAAGGATAAATCTGAGGTGTTGCGTAACATCGTCAGCGGTTTGGCTAAAGCTGGGCAATATGACCGAGCCAAAGAGGTGGCTTCTACCATTAAGGATGGCACTAATAAAGCTAGGGCGTTGGTTTATATAGCTACCAGATTGGCTGAGGCTGGACAAGTTGCAGATGCCCTGCAAGTAGTTTCTGGTATTGAGGATCGCACTTCCAGACCTGATAGAAGGCTCCTTGACACGGTGATGGCGTTGATCCAGGCAAAACAATATAAACCAGCCTTACAGATGGCAAATGCGATTGGGGATGAGAATACAAAAGCTTGGACGTTGGCTTGGCTGGCGAACAACTTGATAGAAGCGGGACAAACGGAATTAGCTGCTCAAGCCATCAAGCCAGCCCTTGAAATTGTGGGATTTGAGCAACTGGTGCGCCCTTGAGAAGCAAAAAGGAAAAAGTGATAAGTAGAGGGATCTAATTAATCGTAAGGTGGGCATTGCCCGCGATAAATCCTGCAAAGAGAGAAAAAATTTGTTTCTAGGCAATGCCCACCCTACAACTGAAACCTCTATACCGTTAATCCTTTCTGGAAATATGTTTACGCTCCAGGCCGCAGAGTCTCTGGTTCAAGCTTTGAGTTTAAGCGATCGCGTGCAGGATATTTTTGCTCTACAGCTAGTAGAGCGGAATATGAGCATAATTTTTTAACTCCAGTGCGAAAAGTTGGGTTGACAGGTGCAGTAACAAGTAACAAACACGCATACCCAACGAGGCAAGCAGTCATTATCAATAGACCTCTTGCATAAATCCTTAAAACCCCTCCCCAACCCTCCCCTAAAAGGAGAGGGAGTAAGATTTCTTCCCCCCGTTTCGGGGGGATTGAGGGGGGTTAATTCGACTTTTGCAAGAGGTCTAATTATTTCTTGACAAACTGCCTATCTCGAAACAAACCTTCTACTTCAAGTGAACGCTATGCAACCTCGAAACGTCTTCCTGACACTTGTCACCCTCTGTGGCCTAGTCGGTATCGCCTCAATTTATCCAAAATCCCAATCCTCAGCACAGGTAGATGTTAAGAA
>DATNPI010000130.1:0-26296 GCA_036703325.1 Coleofasciculaceae cyanobacterium | reverse complement strand
AGAGGGGTAGACGTTACAACCGTTGGAGAAATTGGTACAACCAGCTTCAGTGATGAAGACCAATTGATTCTTGCAACTGAGCAGCAGCGAGTCTTGTATACGTTCAACGTTGGAGATTTCTGCCAGTTACACAACATCTACATGGCTCAAGGACGAACTCATACTGGAATTGTTATTTCATCACAAGACTACTCGGTTGGTGAGCAAATGCGACGAGTCTTAAAACTTATGGCAGCCAAATCTGCTGAAGAAATGGTGAACCAGTTAGTATTCTTGAGTGCTTACATTCCAACTGAGTGAATCTGCATTTCTAGTCAGTTCCCTCAGCTTGAGAACATGACCCAGGTTGAAAAACTGAGAGACAAACCAATACTCGCTCCCGTAAACACTCAGTTCTTTGCGAGACGCCACCACCACCATCAAGGCGTTGTCATTCATGAGCGATCGCTCACTCTTCCTCTTCTACCACCTGTTCGACATATTCCTGGACTAAAGGCACTTGGAAGCTATAGCCGGATTCCGTTTTCTCCAAAATCTCTTTGCGCTCTAGTTTTCGCAACACAGCTTTGTCTTGTGGTATTGGTGTTTCCCCTTGGACTAGACGCCGGAGGAGGTGGCGATCGCGATCTGCTTGCAGCAGCGCTTGCGTTATCGCTCAGTAATTTTCCACACTTCCCCGAAATACTCGCCGCCTCGCTCTAGCACGTCTGATGCCATTAGGCATAATCGCACCTTCCAGGTTGGCTCCCTCCAGATTGGCACCTGCCAAATTGGCACCTTCTAGGTTGGCTGCTGTAAGATCGGCACTTTCTAGATTAGCTCCTTCCAGGTTGGCTCCTCTCAGGTTGAGACCTCTCAGGCTAGCACCTGCCAGATTAGCACCTTTTAAGTTTGCTTCTCCTAGGTCAAAATTGCTCACATTAACACCTTCTAGGTCTCGCGTTTGGGTATCGTACAAGCTAGCACGTACTAGATTGGCATTTTTCAGGTTGGCTCTTCTCAAGTTAAAAGCTTTTTGCAAGCTGATACTTTCCAAGTTAGCGCCTTCTAGGTTGGCACCTTCCAGGTTGACATTAGCCAGAATGGCACGTTTCAGCGTGACACCTCTCAGGTCAGCACCAGCCAGATTGACACCTAGTAGGGCGGCCATTTCGAGGTTAGCACCTGCCAGGTTGGCATTCTCCAAGCGAGTCCACTCCAACCGGGTAGATTCCAAGTTCGCTCCATTCAGCTTGGCTCCTATCAGGTTAGCTCCATTCAGCTTGGCACTCTTTAGAAAGGCACCTTCCAGGTTAGCCTTTTTCAAGTTAGCGCCCCTCAAATCAGCCTCCTCCAGATAAGCATCCTTTAAGTTGGCGTTTTGGAGATTACAGGCTACACATTTTTGGGTGTTCAGCAACTGCCTCACATGACGGTTCTGCCAATAAGAAGTAATGCCTACTCCGACAACAATCAGAGTAGTTCCAATAACTATGGTTTGCTTTCTGGCTTTTGGGGTTTGAGTAGCAACTTTATAGAAACTGACGCCATGTTCTCTAAGATGAGCTAGTAGTTTTGGGATTGTGCCACGTTCGGCAACATCACTGGATTGTCCTGTGTTTAAAACAGCATCCGAGAAACTGTCGCTAAGTTGTCTGAGGTGGATGAGTAGTTTTTGGATTGGGTTTGTGCCTACAACATCAATTGGTTTCAGTGCTGTTAGGGCAGCAACAGCGTTGGGATAGCGCTCTTGAAGACTAGGTGCCGTCATTTTTGAGAGCCAGTCAATAAACTGCCGACTCAGCTTGGGGACTAGAGGCTTAAAGTTGATGCGATAATCTTTATCCATCAAATTGCCAATTTCTGTTGATTTTGTCTTAGTCAACAAGCAAATGAGTGTCGCGCCCAAACTATAGAGGTCGGAGGCTTTAGTTAGCTGACGATTAAATAGCTGCTCCGGTGGCATAAACCCCAAAGTTCCTTTGACCACACTGCTGGCACCTACCTCTCCACCTCCCATCCTGGCAAAGCCAAAATCTACCAAATAAACCTTTATCTGTCGGGAACGGTCAACCAAGATATTTTCGGGTTTAATATCCCGATGAATCACGGTGGGTCGTTGCCGTTGCAGATATACCAAAATCTCTAGAACAGCAATGGCAATTTGCTTAATTTCCTCTGGCGTGAAATGACGCGGTTGAGCGAGGGAAGAAGCTTTTATATATTCCTGAACTAAGCAAAAGCCTGTTGGAGTTTCAAAGGAATTTAGGTAGCGAGGAATACTGGCATGATTGAGCTGTTGTAGCAATTTAATTTCTGACTCATAAGCGGTATATTCTCCCCAGCTGGCTCCAGCTTGGGCAAACTGAAATTGTTTAATCACGACAGACTGCTGAGCCTTGGTATTAGTCGCTAGGTAGGTGAAGCGACCGCCTTGGCGATTTTGTCCTAAGGAACGTTTAATCTGATAGCCGTAGCTGCTAAAGTCTGGATAGTTGCTCATTAACTTTATTAGCTTTATTTTTATATAGACTAAATATAAAAAAGGATAACTGTCCGACCCAAAAGTAAAATTGGAACTTTACATTTCTACTTGGCACTTCGTGGCAAGCTCTTTTAGTATTACGCTTATATACTCAGTAACTTATTTTTCGGTATTTCAAGCTACACAATACGTTACGACAGGTCTGGTGAGGCAATCAGCCTAGTCAGTTTTTTGTAGGAAGCTACCATCAACATCAAGGCGTTGTCGTTCATGAGCGATCGCAAGTTGTCAGGTAAACGCTGGTTCTTAGACCAGTGACCGAAAGACGCCCCAAAGCCATCCCTGACCTTTTACCTCATGTAACAAATCCTTACTAAGGGAAATCTGCCACTCAGATTATTTCCTGGCCGCCGGAGAACAGCACACTGAATTTAGCGCTTTCGAGCCATTGACATTCAGCCTTTAGTATCACATTGACATTACAAGACCTAGCTTTCAACAGATTTTCTAGCAGCAAGAATTGTCCTATCCTTATAGAGGGTATAACGTCAGTAATAATTCTGAGGCAATAAAACCCGGAAGACTAGAAAATTCTTGTCCTTGTTAGTAAATTTACGGTAGCTACTGGAAATCGCTCTCAGTAGTTGCTCGTAGATCAACCATTGATAGGCTGTAGACCAACGCCGTCATCGACGATACTCTCCTTTGCGGCTAACTAGGAGATTATGTCACCATTAATAGTTCTTGCAAATTTTTGTGTGTTCCTCTCATGCTGGTGCAAACAACTACTACTGCTCTGCCATTTCTCGGCTCGGAAATTGACACACCCTATGAAGTGTCACGAGTAGTCATCTTACCGATTCCCTACGAGGCGACGACAAGTTACCGTAAAGGCTGTGAGAACGGGCCAGATGCCCTATTGGAAGCATCTCAACAGCTGGAAAACTACGATGATGAGCTAGATAGGGAAACGGGTTCGGACGCGGGGATTTATACTCACTTCCCTATTGCCGACACGCGCGGCGGTCAAACTGTCTCGTCATACGAGATGCTGCAAGTTACCCGTGAAACGGTATCCCAGCTGATTCAAGACGATAAGTTCGTGATTGCCCTGGGTGGCGAACATAGCATTACTACCGGAATAGTGGATGCCTACCGTCTCGCCTCAAAAGAACCCTTCACAGTCATTCAGATAGACGCTCACGGTGATATGCGTCATGAATACGAAGGCTCAATTCACAACCATGCCTGTGTGATGCGCCGAATTGTAGATATGGGTTTACCAACGCTACCCATTGGCATCCGCAGTGTATGCAAAGAAGAAGTATCCGTGATAAAGGAAAAATCAATTCCGGTGATTTGGGCGCGAGAGATTGCGGTTCAGCCGGATTGGATAGAACGAGCGATCGCAAGCATCTCTACCCAACGAGTATTTATTACCATTGACTTAGATGGAATTGACCCGGCACTGATTCCCGGCGTGGGAACACCAGAACCAGGTGGCTTGAACTGGTATGCTCTCACTACCTTTTTACGGCGAGTGTTTGAAACCCACCAGGTCATTGGCTGTGATGTCATGGAACTGGCACCTATTGGAGATTCTGTAGTCTCTCAATTTACGGCGGCAAAGCTTGTCTATAAGTTGATTGGTTATCAAGCCACAGTGAAAGGCTGGTAGAGGCAAGATGATTCAATCAATAGACACCATCAACTTGAACTCCATATCATCTCAGGGGTTCGGCGGGAGTAAAAATTATCGTTCACAAAAAGCAAGCCATATGAGGATCATGGAAAAAATCGGTACTCCTGTTGGCAGTTATGCTCCAGATTTCGAACTGCTGGGAATTGATGACAATGTCCACCACCTCTCCCGTTACTTGGAACGGTGGAATGTAGTAGGGGTGGTTTTTATCGGTAACAACTGTTCCTATGTCTCGTCCTATTTAGACAGACTTAAGCAAATTCAAGCTGAGTTTCGCAACAAGGGCTTTACCATGATCGGCATTAATGCCCATGATGCTAATCAGTACCCGGAACAGAGCTTCCAGAACATGAAGAAGTTTGCTTCCGAAAAGAAGCTGAATTTTCCTTACCTTTGGGATTCAGCGCAGGATGTGGCTCAAAGCTTTGGTGCTGAGAAAACCCCGGAGGCATTTCTCATTGATCGCATGGGGATTGTTCGGTACAGAGGTCGAATTGACGATAATGCCCTGGAGTCAGAAGTGGTACAGATGTCCTATTTAAAAAATGCGATCGCCGCTCTCCTGGTAGGGGAAGAGGTTTCACCAAAATCGACGGAGCCAATTGGCACCCCGATTGAGTGGCGAAAAGGATCGAGATAGAGACAGAAAAACCCCTAGGCTGTTATCTTATGTGGATGGCAATTTGAGAAAAAAGAGTCGTAGCATGGGGATAAAATACCGACGGGTTTTACTAAAGGTGAGCGGTGAAGCCTTGATGGGCGGACTGAGCTACGGCATTGATGCAGGAATCGTTCAAGAAATTGCAGCTGAAGTGGCAGAGGTTGTGGGCGATGGCGTCCAAATGGCAATTGTCGTCGGTGGAGGCAATATCTTTCGCGGCCTCAAAGGGGCGGCGGCAGGAATGGATAGAGCAACCGCTGACTACATCGGTATGATCGCAACGGTAATGAATGCAATGACCTTGCAAGATGCCTTGGAGCAAATCGGGATACCGACGCGAGTGCAAACCGCGATCGCTATGCAAGAAGTGGCAGAACCCTACATCCGGCGTCGTGCTATCCGTCATCTGGAGAAAGGACGGGTAGTGATTTTTGGGGCCGGGTCAGGAAATCCCTTCTTCACCACTGACACAACTGCCGCTCTCAGAGCCGCAGAGATCGACGCCGAGGTAATCTTTAAAGCGACTAAAGTGGACGGGATTTATGATTCTGACCCTCATGTGAATCCTAACGCTCGTCGCTTTCAGAGCCTAACCTACGGGTATGTTCTTACTCATGATTTGCGGGTGATGGATAGTACCGCGATCGCATTATGTAAAGAGAATAATATCCCGATTATGGTATTTGATCTTACTGTGCGGGGTAACATCCACCGCGCTATTAAGGGAGAATCTGTCGGAACAATTGTGGGAGGTTCCTATGAAGTTAGCTGACGTTGAAAGCCATATGCAAAAAGCAGTTGAGGCAACTCAACGGGCTTTCAATACCATTCGCACAGGTCGTGCTAATACTAGCCTACTCGACCGGGTGATGGTTGAATACTACGGTAGTCCAACACCCCTGAAGTCTTTGGCTAGCATCAACACGCCCGATGCTAGTACGATTACTATTCAACCTTTCGACAGGAGCAGCCTGAACCTGATAGAGAAATCGATTTCTCTATCGGATATAGGCTTGACCCCAAATAACGATGGTCAGATTATTCGGTTGAATATTCCCCCCTTAACTAGCGAACGTCGCAAAGAATTTGTGAAGATGGCCGGAAAGCTGGCGGAGGAAGGTAAAGTCTCAATTCGCAATATCCGTCGCGACGCCGTTGATTCTGTCCGCAAACAGGAAAAAAATAGCGAAATCCCTGAGGATGAAGCACGAGATCTCCAAGACTCGATTCAAAAGCTCACAGATAAGTACATAGCCAAGGTTGACGAATTGTTTGCTGAGAAAGAAAAAGATATCATCACTGTTTAACGCCAACAGCCAAAAGCTAACTGAGCTTTTCAATTGAGTGTAATACAGTCGTCTGTAAGGGCACGATATTCTCGTGCCCTATGTGGTGTCTGCAACTCCAGAACTGCTAAAGGCTTGGGCTTCCCTAGCTCCTACCCTTCGGCAACGGTGAGGCTAATGCACCGGGAGAGTTAATGCAAACGCATTTGTCCTGAAATCCCAGCTGTTTTTACTAGCACATCACTAAGCTTAAAGGCTCAACCCATTCATCTCACCCTTGAAAGAGTGAGCCTTCTTGGGGAGTTCTGTAAAGTTTTTGTGAACCCTTTTAGACGCTATGTGCAAAGCTTTGACTACGTGTAAATATTTGATTTAGCTTACGTTTATTGGGTCAGACCGCCTAAGTGAGTAAACCAAATGGCTGACCTTCAAAAAAATAATGGATATGATGGTGAAGCCCGGAAAAAATAGGAACACCCAAAGCTTGGAATTGATGGTCAAAAGCCTAAAACGAAAAACCAACTTGGTGATAACTGATGAGAGAGGAATTGCTTAACACAGCGAGTCAGCACCATCTACCAATAAGCTTTAAAAGTAATAGTCCTCTCCAAAAAGTTTTCTGTTCGCCGGTCAGCTCAAATCAAATCGATAGTGTATTGAGGGAGTGAAGCTTTAGCATTATGTTTGACTGCATAATCGTTGGTGTCGGTTTTATCGGCGGAACTGCAGCCTATCACCTCGCTGAACGCGATAACAAGAGTAATATGAACATCCCTGCCACCAAGGGCAGGCAAGTCACCTGGTAGCAACGATGTTCAAACTACTCCTAGTAGTAGAATGTGAGTTTTAAATATCTGGGCGGTTACAGAAAATATCATCACTAAAATCTGCCACTACCCAGAAATTAGGCGCTTTGACAATAAGGAGAATCGAAATGGGACTTAGCGACGGTCTTAATGACCCGAATAAAAAGGCGAGCATTGTAGCTGACGGCGTAAAGTTGATAGACGAGCAGGTCGCTGCGAAGAAGGGGCTTTCTGGTTTGGGCTTGAAAGCAGGCTACGCCGCTATACAGGGGGTCAAGCCCAATTATGTTGCCGGAGCCGTCGAGCGGCTTCTGCCGGAAGCCTTCACGGCACTCGATCCCATTTGGAGTGAGGGCGTACAGACGGGTGACCCCGCCGGATACCTCACCCAGAACCGCTCTCGCGCGGCGGATGCGCTGCTGAGCATCACCGACGCAAGGATCGAGAAAACCACGAACGGAATCGTGCGAGGCACATATAACAAACTCCGCAACTCAGCTAAGAATGATGTGGAGGAAGCGATACCGGACTTAGCCAAGATACTCGATAAGTACACCAAGGCTTGAATGGCACTTACTTAAGCGGTCAGAAACTGCGGAAGAATAGGCAAAAAATGAAACAGCTGTAGCTGCTGGCAACAGCTGGTGTTTTATCAAACTGGCAACCCTACAGGGATTGTGCATCCCCCTGTCCAGCAGAGGAGCCGAGTACACTGCTGACAAACAACACTTTTGTTTAGTCATGGCAGTCTCGTTACCAAAACCGTTACCAGCACACTCTCCGTGTTCTGTTACCTCTACAATCCAATTTAAGTTAAGACTCCTCATGCCAAACGCCGTGGAACTATCAGTCCCACGGCTTTTTCCATAATGCCTCTGTTGGGGTGAGAGGTAAATACTTTAGGGCCTACGCAAAGCCTCTATATCAGGACTTACGCAATATCCGTCGATTAGCCCCCCCGACCCCCCAATTCTGGGGGGAGTTAGATCTTGTTCCCCCCAAGGTTGGGGGGTTAGCTCTGCAAGTGCGTAAGTCCTATATATGTAGGCTGTGTTAGCGGAGCGTGACGCACCTTCCCCTCTATATGTTGAGTAGCTGCGTAAGTCCTGTACTTACTAGTGAGGCGACGACAGCACAAGCCTGTCAGAATGGCTAAATAGTGAGTGATGACTTCGGAATTTCTATGAACCTATTATCTGGTTGGCGACGTTTCTATTCTCATTGGCTATTCAGCTCAATAGGGCTGGTGCTGTTATGTGTAGGATTGAATAGCTGTTCAATACCCACCCAGGCAGGCAGTTCTCAACCAACCGATGCACAATTAGAAGCCAAAGTTTTGCAGATTATTCGTAGCCGTCCAGAAGTGATTTTGGAGTCTGTTCAGGCATACCAAAAGAAACAACAGGAGCAACAGCAGCAGGCACAGAAAGCTTTTCTTCAAGGAATGAAATCGAACCCCAAGTCAGTGATTGGTGAATCTCCGATCACTGGAGCCTCTCAGCAAAAAATTGTCCTGCTGGAATTCTCTGACTTTCAATGTCCCTACTGTGGAAAGGCGCATGAAACACTTAAGCAGTTCATGGCAAAACATCAGAATCAAGTGACGCTGGTGTATAAGCATCTGCCTCTGACTGCGATTCATCCTGAAGCTATGCCAGCCGCCAAAGCAGCTTGGGCTGCGGGTCAACAAGGAAAATTTTGGGAGTTTCATAATGCACTGTTTACCCAGCAAGACAAATTGGGGGAATCATTCTATGTTGCAACTGCCAAAGCCTTAAATCTGGATCTAAAGCGGTTTGACCAGGATCGTAATGGCAATGCTGCTAATGCCGCGATTCAGAAAGATGTTGAAATGGCTCAAAAAATCGGAGTCTCAGGTACTCCTTTCCTTGTAATGAATGGATTACCTCTTTCTGGGGCTGCTGAACTTCCTGAGCTGGAAGCACTTCTGGCACAGGTGAGCAAGTCGTGAGGAGGAGCGATCGCTTATTACTGCTGTGTCATCTGGGATAGTGCATAGCGATCAGCTTCGCTGGTGCCGGAGGCAATCGCCACTGTGTTGAAGCTCTTGTAAAACCCTTAAAGTATTTTGATTTCCTAATGGAAAAGTGCCCATGAGGGTACTTTTCCAAGCTCATAACTTCTCTATATTATTCACTTATCAGAGAATAGCTCATAAGGAACAGTTTTTTGGATGACTTGAGTTATTAGCGATCGCTTTTTGCATCAAACTTGTTAAGCTTCCCTTCTCTCTGCTGTCTTGTCTCGACTTGCAGGAACTTATCCAGTTTTTGGTGAATTGTCTCAATTGCATCCTGAAGCTCTTGTTGTAGCGTTTGGCGAAAACTCTTAAAGATTTTGCCAGAGCCATTGGTTTCCTGTTGAACTGTGTTGCTTAAACTTTCCACTTCTTTTTGAATTACTTCAACCGAACCATTAACTTTTTCTTTAAGTGATTGAGTAGAACGACTACGGTTACCATCGCCTAGCAATTCTTGTCGAATAGCTTGTTTTATATGACTAAATTCTAGCTGAATAGCTTGACGAGAATTTTCAAATTTTTGCCAAATACTTTTACTAGAATTATTGAAATTTATTTCATATTCTGTTATTTCTTTTTTAGCAAATTGACTCAATTCTTCTACCTTTTTTTGAATAGTTACACTATAATTCCTCAAAGATTGATAAAGTTCGCGAACCCAATCGAACGTTTCAAGTTCAACTTCTTCAACCAAAGTTATAGGATTATCTAGAACTAACTTATTATGTTGACCTAACAAGTCAACTGTTTTAATATTTTGATTGCGAACCTGAAAAATAGTTCCTGGCAAAAACTTTTCCCCCAATACATATGGAACTAAATCAGCTGGATTAATATAGTGGAATATTTCAACTTTACCTTTATATCTGTTAAAGTCTTTTAACGAAATTCCTATAGAATTAAATGTTACCAATGACTGGATATAATCTGGGATTTCTACAATGAGTTGCTGTCCGATTTTTCCTCCTAAACTCTGGCCTATTACATCAGGTTTCAGGCCTTTAATAGTCTTATCTTGTAACCACTCTATAACCCCAACTTTCTTAGCAGCTTGGAAATGCTCATCAGATTGAGCCAATATAACATCTGGAATATCTTTATAAGGCAAGAATTCTGTCGGGAATTCTTCTAAATTTCCCCAGTTGCCAAATCCACGAACTACCAAAACGGGTGGATTATCTCCAGAAACTGATACTAAACCGATCGCATAAAAACCTGAAGCTTTATCTTGGAATACCTTATCAACCCGATACTCCCCTAATATAATTTCACCTTGATAATGCTTATTGTTATATACAGAATAACCCTTACCAGGTTTAGCAAGTTTCTCATACATTTTGTCACGCTGATGTCTGACCGTTTGCTGATTAAGAATAGACAATAAATATCCTCTCCTCTCAGGTTATAAAATCCACATTCCGTACCCTGAGTCCTACACTAGTTGTTTTGGGGAATAGAAATAGGGAATGAGAAGAGTATTTTACGTGATCAAGGATGAAAATCTTCTCTCCTAACCCCTGAGTCTTGACCCCTGACTCCTATTTTCACTTAGTGAATTAGTACTCTAGTCGTGACTACTAGTTACCAGAATTTTGCTTCTCAGTAGACGATGCCGGTTTGGGTCCTGTGTTGCGGACATTTACAATCTTACCAAGCAGTTCAAACCAAAAAGGCGCGCCCATAGAAATAGCAATGCCACTTACTATCCAACCCAAAAACCTGCGGAGGGGGGGGAAAAACCAGTGTTTACTTTCATCTTCCTGTTGTAGGACGTTATCAAGACTTCTCCCAATAGGGAGAGATATTTGCTCTAAACTATAACTTACTTTATCGCTTATACAATCTAATTTAGATTGATAAGGTACTTGGTCTGTAAGCTGAGAGTTTGATGGGTCTTGAGTGTCAAAAGTCTGGCAACTTTCATCTGTAGCTACTTGTCCTGCATTCCGAGTAATTACCTCCCGCAGAGGTGTATCTTTTGATAGCCTACTAATAATATGAAATGTATCCGCATTGGCAACAAAAGCAAGAAGTAAGCCTATCAAAAATGCTACTCCTTTAGCGTTACGCTTATATACACCAGAAGCGCGATCCATTGATCGGTCAAACCAGACTTCAATTTCCTTTTTAAATTGGTTAAGTTCTTGATCTGTTTTAGCAGCCTTCATTTGAGCATTCATTGCCAGAGTTGCAAGGCTTTCTCTAACAGATTTAGGTAATTGACCAATTACTCCTTTAATTTCTATTTTAATATCTTCATAGGCTTGGTAAATTGCACTGTTTTTATCTTGAATGGTATCTTGAATTTCTTCAAAAGCTTTATTACCTTTTTGAAGTACATCAGCAATTTCCGTTAAACCAGGCTTCAACCGTGTTATCAATTCCTCAGGAGTCAGGAAAACGTCTTTTTTAAAAGAGGCTGTTTCTTCAAGAAATTGTCTTTTGCTATTAGCTTCAGTATCGAGGAAATAATCTTTAGAGTTTTCGATATATTTACTAAACTCCTCTTCGATCCGATTAAGGCTATTTAGTAACGTAAATTTATTGTCTTTGAAATAGACAAAGATTCTATCAATATTTTTTTCCAGTTTTCTCAGCTCAGTTCTTAAAGCTGACCGAGTTTCGTCACTAATTTCTAACTGATCGATAATATTTTTCTCTATCCCTACTCGAATTTCTTGTTCTTTGAAATTTATTAGGTTGATTATGCTTAATTTTTGGGTTAAGGTTGCAATATTTAATCTTGATAGCAGAGTAGATGCGAAGGTTTCTGATGGGATATAAGAAGGTGCGCTACGTCTGTCCTTCATCTTCCTATCTTGTCCAAGCTCTTGTCCGAAAGAAGTAGTTCTTTTGTTCCTCAGGGCACGATATATTCTTCCAATTTGCCAAACTATTTGGCGCAATAAACCTGCTGTCCCTGCTTTTGCTTCTTGATTAATATTCCGGATTAGTGGATTATTATAAAGCTCATTCACTATTCCTTTTACACCGTCGGCATTTGGTGTGTCTTCACCACCAGTTAGCAGAATTTCAATAGATTTTCTTAAATGTACCGCCCTCCACTGTAAAATAGTACTTAGCAATTCCTGAAGTTCAGCGGCTAGTAAGCTTAAAATTAAGTAAATGAAAATTAAGCCAATCGCGATGTCTAAAACTAAAGGTAAGTTCATGTTGTATAGCCTTTGATTTCTCTAGCGATGCTCAACTATAGAATAGTAAGCATTCAGTAATATACTCTACTCCTATCAAAAGGCTTAGAGAATTGAAACAAAATTAAACTAAAAGTTTGAGTAGAGAAGATTGCTTCGCAACACTCACACAAGCGTGATTATTAATGTGTAGTTACAACTTTAAGTTAGCTGGAATTCCTTAAGAGCAGGTAAAAAGTTTTTGTTCTCATGACTAGGACGGCTAAGTTTAATTAGGGCAAAGCGCTGCGAGGGAGACAGTGCTGCCCACTGTGCAGAAGTTATACATATTCCCAATTCCTGAGCTTTCTCCTGAATGCTGGGCGGGATGGTTGTTGCATCCATCCAGGCGGGGTGGGCGTCAACGGGGAGTTCAGATGCTGGTGTACCAGTATATTCTATAACCCGCTGCTGGACATATTGCCGATAAGTTTGGATGTCCTCTGCTGTTGTGCAAGGCATTTCTACCAGGGCCTGACGTTCTTGCTGGCTAAACTGGTGCCAGTGCGTCAATTTTAATTTAGTGCCGCAAGTATCTAGTCTCATCCGCACTTGCATGGGAATACAACGTAGGGAATCTACAAAGTCGGCTTCAAATTTGAAGAAATGGGTCATGATTTAACAAAGTTTACTAGTCCTGTTTTTTCGCGTTAGTGCTGCGAACAATCCAGTAGCTAATTGATAAAGAAAGAATAGCGATCGCTAATCCAATTATCTCGACTCCTGTTGTTTTCTCCAAGTCAAGAATAATAATTTTACGAGCGACAGCAACTAAAGAAGTAACAATAACTAGCTCAACTTGAACAACATGCTTTCGCAGATAAGCCGTGATATTTTCGAGGATTTCTAAAGCAATCAGAATATTGAGGAATATCCCAAAGATTTGGAACAAAGTTTTGTTAAAAAAGCCTATAGGTGTGGTAAACAGTTCTTGAAATAGCAAAATAACCAGGTCACTAACTGCAACCAGGATTACCACCACCATCACCACAGACAGGACTTTGGAGACAAACCCCTCTATCTGGTCTATGCCGTCTAAAAAACTACTGTCCCTACAAGAATCCCTGAATAGATGGAAAATTTTTTTCAACTGCCGCATTTTTTTAGGTAAGACAGCTGCCAAAACGATATTACCATTAAGATACGCTAAAACCTATATTCCCCAGCTACCTCCAAACTAACTACCTGAAATCTTAGGGGAGCAGAGCTACTCAGGCAGACTGCCAGTTAGGGTTGATTAAACTGGTAAGAATGTGATCTTGCCATTGACCGTCGATCATCAGGTAGTCACGGGCATAACCTTCAACCAGAAAGCCGAGCCGCTTCAAAAGCCGACCGCTGCGTTGATTATGCGGAATGTAAGCTGCCATGATTCGGTGCAGGTTCAATTCAATAAAAACATAGTTGATTGCTACTTTAAGGGCTTCTGTCATGTAGCCCTTACCTTCCTCAGCTGCTGCTACACTATAGCCAAGGGTACAAGATTGAAACGCTGCTCGCACGAAATTGGCAAAATTAATCGAGCCAATAATTACTTTTGAATCTTCTTTCTTAAATAGAAACAGTTTAAGAGACTGACCAGCGCCAAAGGCATTCAAGCGCCCTTTAACCTCAAAGTACCAGTAGCTCTCGGTGTAGAAATCATCAGATTTTGTTGGTTCAAGAGGGGCAAGATGAACTTTGTTTTCTGTATAGTATTGAATAATGGCTGGAACGTCATCAACTTGCGCGAGGCGCAGAATAGTTCTTTCACTCTCAAGATGGGGAAAAGCTTTTTTCATTGCCTTTCTTTGCTGTTTGCCTTTACTCAGATCTTGCATCATTCTCAGTAAGCTACCAAACCCGCCTGGAGTTAAAACTAAATCACACTGAGTCCCTATCAGGGGAAGTGTTACAACTTCAAGACAAGTTTTGCAGCGCCCGGAATCTTGGTAGATACTTGCGCTGAGTTCAGTATGACAGCCAGTGGCTCAGTCTGAATCTTTATCTCATACCGCCCTTATAAAAATCGTGATTTTTCCCGGAAATAACGAAAGAGAGATCAAACCGGAAGGCTGGGTGTGAAGGATTCAGCGGAGGTGGAAGAGGGTTGCTGTTTCGCCTTGTTGACTTCTGCTGTAATTGGGATTAACTGCACAGCACAGGCTTTGAGTTCAGGTTGCAGGGAGTCGGGACAGGCTTCTGGGTGGGTGAGGGCGTTAGCTTCTGCGTTGTCCGCCCAAAGAACTCCCCAGTGCATTGGTACAAAGACAGTACCAGGAGCGATCGCTTTTGTAACTTTAGCAGGGAAGCGACTGGTGCCACGACGCGAGCGCACCTCAACCAAAGTATCATCCTTAATTCCCAATTCCTTTGCATCACGGGGATGAATCTCAATGAAAGGATTGGGGTACATCTGCTGAATCTTGGGGATGCGACCCGTGCGGGTTTGGGTGTGCCAATGACCATAAAGACGCCCATTTGTCAAGACAAAAGGGTAGTTTGAATCGGGCGGTTCTGCCAGTCCCCGTGAGTGATAAGCGGCAAATCGGGCGCGTCCGTCGGGGGTGGGGAAGCGTAAATCGGTGTAGAGCCTTTTAGGTGAGAACGTGACCGGAGCTTTAGTGAGGAGGTGAGGGGATGAGGAATTCTCTCTCCCCATCTCCCCATCTCCCCATCTCCCCATCCCTTCTTCAGGACATGGCCACTGGAGCGGGCCTTCTTCTTGTAAACGCTGGTGGCTGAGACCACTCATGTCACAGACGCGCCCTTTAGTCAGCTGGACATATTCAGCGTAGACCTTAGCAGATGTTTGGAAGGGGAATTTATCGGCAAAACCCAACCGACGCCCTACTTCAGCAAAGATTTCCCAATCGGTTTTTGCTTCTCCAGGGGGTCTGCAAAAGGCTGGGCAAAGGGTAACCACCCGCTCGGAGTTGGTCATAGCGCCAGTCTTTTCGCCCCATTGTGCTGTTGGCAGCAGGACGTGGGCATACGCGGCGGTTTCTGTAGGGTAATACGCTTCCTGATAGACAGTGAAAGGCGATCGCATCAAAGCCGCTTTGGTTCGTTCCAAGTCAGGTAGACTCACAGCGGGATTAGTGGCGGCAATCCAGAGAAACTCCACCTCTCTAGTTTCCAAACCCGTAATAATGTCCCAGGCGGTGCGACCGGGATGAGGCGAAATCTGTCCGGGTTTCAGCCCCCAAAACTCTTCAAGTTCCGCTCGGTGTTCGGGATTTTTGACCGAACGATATCCCGGTAGGATATGGCACAAACCTCCAGTTTCCCGTCCCCCCATCGCATTAGGTTGACCGGTGAGCGAAAACGGCCCACACCCTGGCTTGCCAATTTGACCCGTCATCAGGTGTAAGTTAATGATGGTACGCACCTTGGCAGTGCCTTCTGAAGACTGATTAACACCCATCGACCACATCGAGAGAACGCGCTTCGACTCGCTCCAGTATCGGGCCGCCGTTTCGATCTCAGCCTCTGTAATGCCACACCGCTCGGCAACCACATCGGGTCGGTAGTACTTAATCACCTCAGCATAGGCTGGGAAGTCAGTAGCACATTCTTCAATGAACAGCGAATCAGTCTTGCCCCAGCGCAAGAGCAAGTGAGCAATGCCATTGAGTAAATCAATATCAGTCCCCGGTCGAATTGCCAGATGGAGGTCAGCCGCTTCAGCTGTGCTTGTCTTCCGAGGGTCTACCACAATCAGCTTTACATTGCGGTTTTTCTTATGATGTTTGGCAAGGCGATTAAAGACGATTGGGTGACACTCTGCCGCATTGGTGCCAATTAAAAAGGCACAATCAGTCAGTTCCAAATCTTCATAGCAGCACGGGGGACCATCGGAACCGAAGCTTGCGGTATAGCCAGCTACGGCAGAAGACATACATAGCCGAGAGTTGGAATCAAAGTTATTTGTCCCTAAACACCCTTTGAGCAGTTTCTGGGCGACGTAGTAGTCTTCTGTTTGCAGTTGCCCGGAACCGTACATACACATAGCGTCGGGGCCAGAAGTTGCTACAACGGTTTGAAGGCGGCTGACTACGCGATTGAGAGCTTCTTCCCAGGTGACGCGCCTGAAGGGCTGATCCAACGAGTCGCGCATCATCGGATAGCGCAATCGGCTTTTTTGGGTGGACTCAGTGACGGTGGCACCTTTGACACAAACCATACCTTGACTTGAGGGATGGGCGCGATCGCCCCGCACTTTCCAAATCGGCGTCCCTTCACTATCTCGATTGATTTCTTTACCTGACTGGGCTGGGGGCGAAACTTCTAAGCCACAGCCAACGCCACAGTAAGGACAGAGGGTTCGTGTTGATTCACTCATAACTGATACCCGATGTGATGACCTGATTTCTAGTTCCGGATGGGGCAAGACCCGCCTGTGTAGCAGCACGGCTTTCTCCGTGTTCGTTGGGCAGGCAAAATTTTCCTTGCAGCAAAACCCAAACAATTTTATAGACCAAAGTATGGGCAATCCGATGACTTACCAATACGTGATTAAATCGTAGAAATGGGCACCATCTTTTTCGGATTTTAATCTTTCAATTTTGTTTTCGCTTTCCTTTAGCTTTTAAGCTATGAGGATTAAACCTTTCGATTCGTATATTTAGCTACAAAACCGCTTCTAATATCAAGTTGGTGCATTGAAATTATGCGGTTTATACATAAATTTTACCTCTAGCAGAAATTGATTTCAGTTCAAATCCAGTTGAGCGATCGCAGTCATTAGTCATTAGTCATTAGTTAAGTACAGACCCCTTGCAGCTGTAGTTTGAGGGACTTCTAATTGATTAGTTTTTTCGCCCACTAGGAGTTCTCTTCGCAGTAGGTCGTAGTCCGATAGGCACCTAAAAAACTAATGACTAGTGACTAATGACTAACGACTAACTAATCAACATCGCTATGGGCAAAGCGGCGGTAGAGGAAGTCCAGAGCGTTGTTGCGTAATTCGTAGTACTGAGGGTCTTCCATAATCCGAGCACGCTTCCTAGGGCGACTGAAGGGAACTTTCATCACTTCGCCAATGTTAGCGGCTGGTCCATTGGTCATCATCACGATCCGATCGGCTAGGAACAGCGCTTCATCAATGTCGTGAGTAATCATCAGGACAGTAACCCCGTACTCTCTCCAGATTTTCAGCAGTTCTTCTTGCAACTCTTCTTTAGTAATTGCATCCAACGCCCCGAAGGGTTCATCCAAAATCAAGATTTCCGGACGAATTGATAAGGCACGAGCGATCGCAACTCGTTGCTTCATCCCTCCCGACAGCTGCGACGGCTTTTTATCAGCCGCTTCGGTCAGTCCCACCATTTCCAGATGTTCCCACACGATCTCCTTTTTCTTCGCGTGAGGTCTGTTGGGATAAAGAGCATCGACCGCTAAGTAGATGTTTTCATAAGCACTCAGCCAAGGAAGTAGCGCGTAGCTTTGAAACACCATCATCCGGTCTGGTCCTGGTTCGGTGATGGGCTGGTTTTTCAGCTGTACCTTACCGTTGGTTGGTCGCGAGAAACCCGCCACCATGTTCAGCAGTGTCGATTTCCCACAGCCAGAGTGACCAATCAGGCAGACGAACTCGCCTTCGTAAACCGTGAGGTTGACGCCGTCGAGAACAGTATAGGGGCCAGTTGGAGTGGGATAAACCTTAGAGACATCCTCAATAACGAGGAAAGGATTGCCTGTTTTAGGTTTTGAAGTTTGGCTTTCGAGTAGTTGGTTAAGGAGGGTGTCTGTATTTAGAGCAGTCATGATGGTAGATGATTGAAGGTTGAAGGTTTGAACGTTGAAGGTTGAAGATGTTCAAGCGTTGAAAGTTTGGAAAACAACCTTCAACCTGCTCACCCTGCAACCTGCAACTCTTTATTTAGACAACTGAGGTAGCGACAGCATCAATGTCAATTTCTTCGACACGAATTTGGCGTTTAATTTCCAGGTTGTTCAGGTATTCCAGTGGGTCGTCAGGGTTAAAGACAGTGCCGTCGAACATCTGGATTGACCCGCGATCGTGTCCAATATCCACAAACTCCAACTCTCGTGCCGCTTCACCAAACAAGTCCACTCGCCGCACTCGATCCAGAATGTTGACCCAGTTTTTAGGGAATGGAATGAGGCCCCAGCGAGCTAGTTGGGTCATTAACCACAAACCCTCAATTTGGTCTGGGTAGTTGGTTTTATCTACGTAGAATTGGTTGAAGCGCGGCAGCTGCCGGGGTTGTTCGCCAGTGCCCAGATTGTAGGGGTCAATGAAGCCAGGGCGGGTGAACTCTAGGGCTGAACCAACGTACTGGTCTAGTGTCAGCCATCCCAAAATCTCTTCTCGGTTACGCATGTCATCGCAGTATTCGCAGGCTTCCAGGAGTGCCTTCACGAGTGCGATATGAGTTTGAGGGTACTTGTTGGCCCAGTCTTCTCGCACTCCCAGCACCTTCTCTGGATGTCCCGCCCACAGATCCAGGTCTGTGGCGATGACAAAGCCCTGTTCTTCGTAGACAGCACGGGAGTTCCAGGGTTCACCTACACAGTAGCCATCAATATTCCCCGCTTTCAAATTGGCAAACATCTGTGGCGGCGGAATCACCGTTAAAGCCACATCCTGATCTGGATCAATACCACCACTTGCTAACCAGTAGCGCAGCATCAGGTTGTGCATGGAAGAGGGATACACCACGCCCAAGGTATGGACTTTATCAGGAGACTGTTGGAGTGCGGCTTTGAAATCAGCCAAGGTGCGGACGCCTTGGTCATACAAACGCTTGCTCAGGGTAATCGCATTCCCATTGCGTGACAACGTTAAAGCACTGACCACTGGCACTGGAGGCTTGTTTCCTGCGCCAACTGTTAGACTAATGGGCATCCCAGCCACCATCTGAGCCGCGTCCAGTCGTCCTGTAACGATGCCTTTGGCGATCGCTTTCCAGCTAGGTTCGCGATTCAAGGTGACTTCTTCTAAACCGTGTTTCTCAAAAAATCCTTTTTCTTTAGCAACGACCAGAGGCGCACAATCGGTGAGGGGAATAAAGCCAAGTTCCAGATTGACTTTTTCTAAGCCATTGCGGGCGATGACCGTCAGCTTGCCAGCTTGACGCAGCTTCGCTTTCTTCTGCTGATTGAGGAAGTAAATCATCTCATTACGCAAGCTGTAGTAGCTAGGATGATTCACTACTTCTAGACGCTGGCGCGGTCGAGGAATTTCTACATCGATGATTTGCCCAATGTGTGACTCTGGCCCGTTGGTCAGCATCACTATCCGGTCGGATAGCAAAAGAGCTTCATCAACGTCGTGAGTGACCATGATGCAGGTAACCTGGCTCTCTTCGCAGATTTTCATCAATTGCTCTTGCAAGCCACCGCGTGTCAGGGCATCCAGTGCCCCAAACGGTTCATCCAGTAGCAGCAACTTTGGGCGAATTGCCAAGGCACGAGCGATCGCCACCCGCTGTTTCATCCCCCCGGAAAGTTCACCGGGTCGCTTGTGCGCCGCATGTCGCAGCCCTACCATTTCAATGTGGTGTTCGACAATACCTTTGCGCTCACCCTTGGGTCGATTTCCCATTACTTCGTCCACACCCAAAGCGATGTTTTCGCGGACGCTTAACCAGGGCAAGAGCGAGTAGTTTTGGAATACGACCATGCGATCGGGGCCCGGTTGAGTCACCTGCCGTCCTTCGAGGATGACGCCGCCATGAGTAGGTTGATCCAAACCGGCAATGATATTCAACAAGGTGGATTTGCCACAGCCAGAGTGACCTATTAAGGTAATAAACTCTCCCTGCCGAATTTTTAGTTCAATATTCTTCAGCGCTACATAGCTACCGCCATTTGGCAGTGGAAATATGCGATCGATGTGATCAACTTCAACAAATACAGACATGGCTAAAAAAAATTGTGAAGTGTGCTAGCGTAGCGGCGCGTAAGCGCAGTGTTAAGGTTGAACAAATTTTCAATAAAGTGTGAAGTGTCAAAAGTGAACTTCAAGTTTCATCCTTCATCCTTCACACTTGATACTTACTTCTGTTCTTCTGGGACAACTTTTGAAGCAACGAACGCTACCAACCTGTCCAGGAAGAGACCAACTACACCGACATAAACCAGCGCCAGGATAATTTCACTAAGTCTGGAACTGTTGTAAGAGTCCCAGATGAAGAAGCCGATACCGACACCACCAACTAGCATTTCAGCAGCGATGATTGCTAACCAAGATAAGCCGATACCAATTCGTAAGCCAGTGAAGATATAGGGGACTGCTGCGGGAAACAGAACCTTAAAGAAGTACTTTTGGCGAGATAGTCGCAAAACTCTGGCAACATTTTTGTAATCTTGGGGGATTTGTTGAACACCAACTGTAGTGTTAATAATGATTGGCCAAATTGCTGTAATGAAAATTACGAAAATTGCAGAAGGCTGACTATCTCGAAGCGCTGCCAGAGAAATGGGCAACCAGGCTAGAGGAGGTATTGTCCGCAAGACCTGAAAAATCGGGTCTAAAGCGTCATACATGAATTGATTGCTACCAATCAAAATTCCTAGACCAATCCCGACAAGAGCCGACAGAGTAAACCCGATCGCCACCCGTCCCAAGCTAGCGGTGATTTGTAATCCCAAACCTTTATCTGTACCGCCATTATCAAAGAAGGGTTTAATAATCAGAGGGTCCCAGGTTTCCTGAAATACTTTGATGGGACTTGGCAAATTGGAGGCAGGGCTGAGACAGAGGATTTGCCAGATTACGAGAAGAATCGCGATCGCAACAATCGGACGGATGATTTTTTGAGAATGCTTCTGGATGAAAGCGATCGGTGAATTCTTGCGAACCTTGCGTTGAGGGCGACTGTCAAGCTGGGCTGTCATTTTAATTCCCAAATAATCAAGTGTTGTTGTTTCTTGCGTGTTATTTGTTATTTGTTATTGGTTGTTCGAGCAGGTGACGAACAACCAATAACTAATTAACTTAGGCTTTCTTAATCTTTAGGCTCTTCAAATATTCCTCTGGCTTTTCTGGGTCAAACTTAACGCCATCGAAGAACGTTTCTACACCGCGAGAATCGCTACTAGGAATTTGCTCGGCAGGAACACCAAGCGCTTTAGCCGCTTCTCTCCACATATCTGAGCGGTTGACTTTATCAACAATGTCCTTCACTTTTGTGTCGGCAGGAATATAGCCCCAGCGGATGTTTTCTGTCAGGAACCAGATGTCGTGGCTTTTATAGGGAAAAGAGGCGTTATCTGCCCAGAACTTCATTAAAAGAGGGCTATTCTGTTCAACACGACCAGTGCCATAGTCAATGTTCCCCTTGGAGCGCTCAATAATGTCTTTTTCTGGAACTTTGAACCACTGGCGTGCGGAGACGATTTTAACCATCTCTTCTTTGTTTTCCGGTTTATCACACCACTGCTGTGCTTCCATCACCGCTACCAAGATAGCCTTCGCCGCCTTGGGATTTTTATCGACCCAATCGGCTCGCATTGTCAGCGCTTTTTCAGGATGGTCTTTCCATAGTTCTCCCGTAACCAGAGCGGTATAGCCGAGTTTTTGATTCACCAGCTGTGCATTCCACGGTTCTCCTACACAGAAGGCTTCCATACCACCGACTTTCATATTTGCCACCATTTGGGGAGGTGGTACAGGAACTACAGAAACATCCTTATTTGGCTCAATGCCATTCGCGGCTAACCAGTAGCGCATCCAGAGGTCATGAGTGCCACCGGGAAAGGTTATTGCTGCCTTAAGATCTTTGCCACCAGATTTGGCTTTGGAAAAGGCTTCTTTCAGGGCTTTACTATCTGCACCAAGTTTCAGGTCTTTGTAGGTATTGGAAACAGAAATTGCCTGACCGTTAGTATTCAACCGTGCCAGGAGGTACATGGGCACAGGTTGCTTGTTGTTGGTGATTGTGCCCAAGGACATCAAGTAAGGCATGGGAGACAAGATATGCGCCCCGTCAATGCCACCCTTTTCAGAACCGAGTTCCAAGTTATCGCGAGTGACGGGCCAAGAAGCTTGCTTAATGACCTCAACCTCGTCCATGCCGTACTTCTTGAAGTACCCCCGCTCCAAAGCAACAATCAGCGGAGCGGCATCAGTTAGGGCAATGAATCCTAGCTTTGCCTTTTTGACTTCCGGGGGGTCGAGTTTAGCCACTGGCGCGCTATCAGCGGCTGAACTACTACTGCTAGCGCCCGGTCTTGTAGCTGGGCCAGTGCTACAGCCGTGAGCTAAAAGAGAAGTAGCTGTAGCAGCACCTGCGGTGATGATGAATTGCCGTCTGGAAAATTTCGTCATTGCTGATTTGTAATAGTAGCCAGTATTAGGTTTGAAGGTTTCCCAATCCGCCGCGCTGCGAATGGGAAATCAAGATGTCTTTGGACGTTGCGTCAGTTGTTCGAATTAATTCAGGAGGAAACTACAACTTCCTGCCTGGGTTTGGCTCCAAACTGTTCGATGAGTAAAGCTTGCAATACAGGTTTGAGATCTTCGCAAGCAATGCCTTTTTGTACACAGCTACCGAGTTGAGCGTCTTTCCCGACCTTGCCACCTATATAAAGATCTACGCCTTCGACAGCTTTGCCATTTTTGCGTACCTTAGTGCCCATTAGACCAATGTCGGCAACTTGCGGTTGACCGCAGGAGTTGGGACAACCTGTCCAGTGAATCCGCACCGGATGCGTTAAGGAAAGTTCGGCTTCTAGTTCCTTGATCATTGCCAGTGCTCGATTTTTCGTTTCAATCAGAGCAAAGTTGCAAAACTGAGAACCTGTGCAAGAAACTAAAGCTCGCGTTAGGAAATCGGGGTTGATGGAAAACCGTTCTAATAAGGGTTCGGCGAGGAAGGCGTCCAAGCGAGAATCGGGAACATTCGGGATGATCACATTTTGCTCAACAGTGAGGCGAATTTCACCACTACCGTAGACTTCAGCGATTCGTGCCAGGTCGAACATATCCTGGGCATAGAGGCGTCCAATGGGGATATGCAGACCGACATAGTTTAGTCCGGGTTGTTTTTGGGGATAGACGCCAATGTGGTCACGCTTTTCCCAATCGATTTCATCTTTTTCTGCTTCGGCTTGCAGCTTCCGCCCCATTTGGTTTTCCACTTCAGCCCGAAACTTTTCGATGCCCCATTCATCAATTAGCCACATCAGCCGCGCTTTTTGTCGATTGGCTCGTAATCCATGGTCGCGGTAGACTTCCAGGACGGCACGGCATACATCAACGACATCGTTAGGCGTTACCCAAGCATAGAGCGGAATAGCAGCATCACAGCGTTTGGCGGAGAAGAAGCCACCGACGATGACGTTGAAGCCTAGGATGCCGTCTTTGTAGGCGGGGACAAAGGCGAGGTCATTGATTTCAGCGTGGACGGAGTTATCACGACCGCCTGCGATCGCAATATTGAATTTCCGAGGCAGGTTGGTAAACTCTGGGTTGCCTTCACCCTTGTTGGTGATCATGTCTTGAACCTGCTGCACCAACTCCCGTGTATCAATCAACTCAGCGGCGTCAATCCCAGCAACTGGAGAACCGGTGATATTGCGGACGTTGTCCATCCCCGATTGCACGGAGGTCAGACCTACTGGTTGAAATCGGCTGAAAATATCTGGAATATCTTCGACACGGACGCCTCGTAGCTGAATGTTTTGCCGGGTGGTGATATCTGCATTGCCGTCTTCGCCATAGCGCTGCACTACGTCGGCTAACACCCGTATTTGAGTACTGGTGAGAATGCCATTAGGTAGGCGCATCCGCAGCATAAACTTGCCGGGAGTAACGGGTCGAAAGAACACACCCAGCCACTTGAGCCGATGCTCTCGGTCGGTTTCGTCCATCGCTTCCCAGCCGAGTTGGGCAAAATGCTCTAATTCTGCCTTGACCGCGAGGCCATCTTTTTCGGCTTTGAATTTTTCAAATTTATTTATGCTAGCCGCTGGCTTGGTTGCGCTTGTCATAGGTATATCCTCAGTGAGTAGCGCTCAAATGCCCGGAAGGTCGTCCAGAGCGCTGATTCGATTGCTCTTTGCACATAAGAGTAGGTGCGCTCAATGGTATAATTTGTATATTCAGTTACAGAATGTTACCAATCATAAAGAAACTGCATAGTAGTAATGCAGTTTGTACATAAAGCCATTTCTGAAAACGAGGTTATTCATCCTAAAGGGTGATGTCATTAAAAATCGAACGGCTAGCCGACCCTCAAAATCCAGGATTTCTGGTCGTCAAGTCGGTTGCCGGGATACAAAAATAGTGAAGTTTTTTTAAAGATTTATGAAGGTTTGTACAGTCCTCGCTGGGTCGGTGTTCTTCAAATCGCCCTAGTGCTTGGCTTCCCTGTCCAAAGCTGAATTCGCAACGGCACAGCCCGACTTTCAACCTTGAACCCCGATTTTGAGGGTTTGAGTGCCAACAAAAAAATCTCCCAGTTGGCCGGCTCGATTATCCAATGTGTGGGTGTGCCGCTAGTTAAGCGATAAATTGGTCGAATCGTTTGGGGACAGAAAACCACATCTAGAATATCGGAGCAGAATTTGTACTTAGAGGCGAAGTCGATAACTTCTTCCCAGTCATAGATGCACTTAGAAGTGTCTTCCGAACCATCTTCACGTTCCGAACAAGTTGCCCCAACCAACCAAACTAACTTCGAGCAAATAACTTCTACTCGGAGGCGATCGCTTCTCAATAAATCTGCCTCTTCCGGCAGCAAGAGCGCTTTCGCTCCGGGCGACCAAACTTCAAAGGAAGTGCAAGCGTCAACTGCAACCGTTCTTAGCGTTAGGTTTGGAGGCTCCCCCAATGGATACTGGGGGGCGTGACGCAATTCAGCAGGAATGAAGGTTTTAATTTTCATCACAGAGTCATTTCCTACTGGACTTGAGTTGGCTGTTTCCGATAGCCGTTGCTTTAATTGTGATTATTCTGTCAGTAGAAAATGATTCTATATGCGTATCCAGAATCACTTTAATTAGGTTTTTGCATAAGGCGTTCTGGAGATTCTACAGTGCACACAACTAACGGAATACTTTTATGTGCTCTCCACTTCCCATTCCCCTTGCACTTCTTAGTGTGAAACTTGACTACTGTAGTGCGGCAGAAATAACCCACTCGTTAAAAAAGGTTCAAACGCTTACTGTAAAAGCTTTCTTCCCTTCTGCCTGGTCACTGAGCGTGTCGAAGTGCTGCCTCATGACTGGTCACTGAGCGTGTCGAAGTGCTGCCTTCTTGCACTAGTGCGGAATGTGGGTTGTTGGGATAGAAAGTGGGGGTAGTCGCAGAGAAGGATGTCAACAGATGCTTCAATATACTCATATGAGTTCTTGTGGAGAAATGTAAATGTCTGGAGTACTCGCTTACTTTTTACTCCTAGGTGGTGCCACGGGCGTTGCTCTGGCACTGTTCTTTGGTCTGAAGGCTGTTAAATTGATTTAACGCAGAGAGCTGAAGGTTGTCAGGTTGAAGGTGGAAAGTTCTAACCTACCCCTTGGGAACGTCTACGGTGAACCATCTTCTAACCTTCAACCTTTAACTGTTTGTTGTCGTGAGTGAGCAAGTTTGACCCGGTTGTGAATCTTGTGGTGTACTCCCCAGCTGAAACTTAAGAGATTGACGCACCATGCCAATTGTTTTTGGCAAAACTCCCACCAGTTGAGCAAGGACTTCGTCAGGCAGTTGGTCAATGATTTCCGGGGCGAAGTATGTGTGAAGCAGAGTCAAGAGGTTGTTAGCACGCTGCAACGGCACCCAAGTCTCCATCGCTTGTTGAGTGAACAGAATCCATCGTTGCCGCAAGGCATAGGCTTTCTGCCGCTCCTTATGAGAGTCAGGATAGACTATGGATATTTTGCCGACAGGGATAACTCGACTACAATTGACATCGAAAACACCACCGACAGCAGCACCAGGCCCTGCCAGTTCTGCATGGTGGCGATGGCAGATAATGATTGCGTTGCCAGATTTACCATAGACTCTGTGCAGTTGCCCACTCTGCAACTGATTCAAGATTTCAGTGGTTTGAGTTATTGGTCTATGGACAAGAGCTTGATTTGTCATAGAAAATCGCAGAACCAGGCAGTTCTCTTCAATTGTTATTTATCTATCTGGAAATGTAATAAGTTGATAAATTTGTAAAGAATTAATAAAGTACTCTTGCAATAGTG
>DATNPI010000111.1:0-3820 GCA_036703325.1 Coleofasciculaceae cyanobacterium | reverse complement strand
AAGGTTAATTTTTTACAGCTAATATCTAGCCCTAAATTGCGATCGCTTCTATCCTGAGAAAGGCTGATAGCTAATTTTTGTTATTTCTGGATAAGGGATTTTGATTCATGGCGCGTTTGGCACTGCTGAGTGTATCTGATAAAACTGGGTTAATTGATTTAGCCCGTAAGTTGGTTGAAGAATTTGAGTTTGATTTAATCAGCAGTGGTGGAACAGCAAAAGCGCTGCAAGAAGCAGGGCTACCAGTGACGAAAGTTTCTGATTACACGGGATTTCCGGAGATTTTAGGCGGAAGAGTCAAAACGCTGCATCCCCGGATTCATGGTGGCATTCTAGTTCGTCGGGACTTACCCCAGGATGTAACCGATTTAGAGACGCACCAGATTCGCCCGATTGATTTAGTAGTGGTGAATCTATATCCTTTTGAACAAACGATTGCTCGCCCAGACGTGACACAGGATGAAGCAATTGAGCAGATTGACATTGGTGGCCCTGCCATGCTTAGAGCAGCGGCTAAGAACTACGCTAATCTGACGGTATTGTGTCAGCCGGGTAATTACAACGATTACTTGCAGGAGTTACGACAAAATGGTGGTGAAGCCCCATTGAATTTCCGCAGAGTATGCGCCCAGAGGGCATTTTCACATACGGCGGCTTACGATCGCGCGATCGCCACCTACCTCAGCGAGGAATCTCTGCCAACAACAAGCCCCGGACAACCTCTACCACCCACAGAATTTGCTCTTTCAGGGCAGCAATTGCAATCCTTGCGTTACGGGGAAAATCCCCATCAACCAGCAGCTTGGTATCAAGTAGGGGCTGTGCCAACTGGCTGGGCAAGTGCGGCAATTCTCCAGGGCAAAGAACTAAGTTACAACAATTTGGTGGATTTAGAAGCAGCACGACGGCTGATTGCTGAATTTACTGATACCCCAGCGGCTGCTATTCTTAAACATACAAATCCCTGTGGCGTCGCCTTGGGAACAACGCTTTATGAGGCTTATCAAAAAGCTTTCCAAGCTGATTCTGTTTCCGCATTTGGGGGAATTGTCGCATTGAATCAGCCTATCGATGCATCTACCGCAACGGAGTTAACAAAGACATTTTTAGAATGTGTTGTAGCACCGGGTTGTGAAGCAGAGGCACAAAAAATTCTGGCGGCTAAATCAAAGGTACGTATTTTAATTTTGCCAGATTTAAGTAGTGGCCCGAAACAGACACTCAAGGCAATAGCAGGTGGTTTTCTGGTGCAAGCTGCCGACGATGCTGTGGCTACCCCAGACAAGTGGCAGGTGGTTACGGAACAGCAACCGACACCGCAGCAATTGGAAGAACTATTGTTTGCCTGGAAAGTTGCCAAGCACGTTAAATCGAATGCAATTGTTATAACACGCGATCGCACCACCTTAGGCGTCGGCGCGGGTCAAATGAATCGTGTTGGTTCAGTCAAAATTGCCTTAGAACAAGCTGGAGAAAAAGCCCAAGGTGGGACTCTCGCCAGTGACGGTTTCTTCCCCTTCGATGACTCGGTGCGGACAGCCGCCGCCGCTGGAATTGCTACCATTGTCCAACCGGGTGGTAGTCTGCGAGACCAAGATTCTATCAAAGCAGCGAATGAACTGGGCTTAGTGATGGTCTTCACTGGCATCCGTCACTTTTTGCATTAGAGAGAAAGCAAGTTAGAAATATATGGATTGGGCATTGATCGTCATTCCTTTTGTGATTGCGTTATTAATCGGATACACAATCAGCCGATCAATGCTCGGTCAGGAAGCGGCTTGGAGAAATCTGCTGGCTACGATTTTGCTTCTCTTACTGACATTTGCTCTCGTTTTTGCTCTGCTTTTTCTCCCCCAACCCTGGCGAGATTACACCTTGTCAAGCTTATTTGTTATCTGTTCAATAATTCCTTGGATAACTATACTCACTTGGCCTCGACGCAAAAGACGTGCTGGTTATTTACTGTGGAACTTAGGGCGACCCGCAACACACAGGTCTATGCCGTTTGTTAGTGCAATTTTTGTGCTAGGCGCAATTCTGCAAACTATTGTGTTTTTTAACTTAGTGAGAAATGGATTTTCGGAAAGTGATAGCGGACCCGAATATTACCTGTCTCAGATAATTTTTTACTGGTCAATAGCCATTTACTTTTTTTGGGCTGGAACAAGCAGGCTGGAACTCCGGGAAAACGGAATTTACTATAAGTTTGGATTGATCAAGTGGAAGCAAATCGGCTCTTATAAGTGGGAGGGAACTAAAGGTAACACCCTCACGGTTTGGCTCAAACAGCGCTTTCCTTTCTTCCCCTTCAGGAGTTGGCCAATTCCTGTGGTACACAAACCAACCATTGATCGCCTCCTTGCTCAATACCTTGTAAGTAAGACAGGAAACAGCCAAAAGATTACTTAAAATCGATAGAGTTTTAATGGGTTATGAAATGGGTTTAGATATCAATGGCGTGGTAGACAAAGACAGCAGCTTTGAAGTAATAGGTATCGATTTAGGGGGAACAGCGATTAAGCTGGGACGATTCCAGCAGGATGGAACTTGCTTACAATCTTTGAGCCTGCCGACGCCCCAACCAGCAAGACCTACAGCTGTTGTGGAGGCGATGGTAGAGGCGATAACTGCGTTAAGCTCCCAACAGGCTGATCTCGACCCAAAACAAAAGGCAATTGCAATTGGTGTTGGCACTCCCGGTCCGGTGGATGCGGCTGGTCGGATTGCCAGAGTCGCCATTAACTTGGAAGGATGGCACGATGTCCCTCTGGCTGATTTGTTAGAAGCTAAGACGGGTTGCCCTACGGTACTGGCCAATGATGCTAACTGTGCTGGTTTGGGAGAAGCCTGGTTAGGGGCGGGTCGCCAGTTTCACAATCTGATTTTGTTGACATTAGGCACCGGCGTTGGGGGTGCAATTATTTTAGATGGCAAACTCTTCACAGGTCATCAGGGTGCTGCGGGTGAGTTGGGGTTAATCACCCTAAACCCGGATGGGCCGATGTGTAATAGCGGCAATCAGGGTTCTCTGGAGCAATACGTCTCAGTTCAGGCAATTCGACGCCGCACTGGGAAAGAACCAGCTGAACTCGGTTTGATGGCGCAAGATGGTGACAAGTTGGCTCTAGAATTTTGGGAAAGCTATGGACGGGACTTAGGTGCTGGGTTGGCAAGCTTGATCTACGTCCTGACGCCGGAAGCTATTGTCATTGGCGGCGGTGTTAGTGCGAGTGCCGAATTTTTCTTCCCCGCTGCCCTATCTGAAATCGAGCGACGGGTGCTTTATAGTTCCCGTGCGGGTCTACAGTTACTCACTGCGGAGTTGGGCAATCAGGCAGGGATGGTGGGTGCTGCAAAATTGGCTTGGCAAAAGGTGGGGGAAGGATGAAGGATGAAGGATGAAGGATGAAGGATGAAGGATGAAGTGTGAAGGATGAAGGATGAAGGATGAACTGCCCATAACGAAAGAATGAAAATCTCTCCCCCTAGGGTGGGCTTTCAAAGCCCAAAATTGGGTGTAGGAGCGAAGCATTTGTACCGAGATGTGTGCCTCAAAGCTAGATTTTGTATACAAATGCTTCGCCCTTCGACGAGTTTGAAAACACGCCCTAGTCCCTAGCCCCTATTTTCAACCTTTAACCTTCAGCCTTTCTAAGGTAGTATCTGCCCAGTTTTTCGTTTGATGTATTCTAGAATCTTTTGATAAGTATCAGGGTCTTTCTGCTCATTAATGATGATGGGGATAGAACTATCAGGCAACCAAAACGTTAGCCTGTTGCTAGGAGAATAACAAAAACTACTGATGCGGTTGAGGTCGATG
>DATNPI010000156.1:0-22759 GCA_036703325.1 Coleofasciculaceae cyanobacterium | reverse complement strand
GCACAGTATGTGGAGAAGATTAAATCGAATCTTGAGAAATTCAAACTCTGGAGTAAACATTGTCCGAGTACCTACCTTCATCAACGTCTGCTAATCGAAGCTGAGTTGGCGCGAATTACAGGCAATGCTCTGGAAGCGCAGGATTTGTATGACCAAGCGATCGAGTCAGCCCGCAAAAATAAATTTTTGCAGAATGAAGCGCTAGCGTCGGAACTAGCAGCTAAGTTTTGGTTAGGTAAAGGTAAAGAGAAGATTGCTAAAGTCTACATGAGTGAAGCCCACTATGGCTACCAACGCTGGGGCGCTAAACGCAAGGTGGAAGATTTGGAGGAAAAATACCCGCAGTTGCTGCCAAAATCATCTGCTGGAAAGAGCATTACTTCCACTCGCATGGTATCAAGCAGTACCTCAAATGGCACTCAGTCAGGGGAAGCTTTGGATCTAGCCACCGTGATGAAAGCCTCTCAAGCTATTTCCGGCGAAATTGTACTGGATAAATTACTTACTGCCTTGATGAGAATTCTGATTGAGAATGCCGGAGCGCAATGTGGCTATTTGATTTTAGAAACTGAGGGGAAACTGCGGATTAAAGCATCAGGTTCCGTAAATTCAGATAACATCACAGTGTTGCAGTCAATCCCCATTGAAAGCGATCGGAGAGTTTCGCCGACCATCATCAATTATGTCGCTCGCACTTGTGAAAGTGTAGTCTTGAATGATGCCACTCATGAGGGCAACTTTACTAACGACCCCTACATCCAAGAGCATCAGCCCAAATCTATCTTGTGCGTTCCTCTGATTAATCAAGGCAAACTTACCAGTATTGTTTATCTGGAAAACAATCTCACAGAGGGAGCCTTTACCCCTGACCGATTGGAAGTCTTAAAAGTCTTATCCTCTTCTGCTGCCATCTCCATTGAAAACGCGCGACTCTACGCCAATTTAGCCGAGTCTAATCGAACACTGGAAACGAAAGTAGAGGAACGCACCGCCGAACTAGCCATTGCCAAAAAAAAAGCAGAAGTTGCCAACGAATCCAAAAGCGCCTTCCTCGCCAACATGAGCCACGAATTGCGAACGCCACTCAACGCCATTCTTGGCTTTGCCCAGTTAACGGTAAAAAGCCCCAGCCTATCCCCAGACAACCGAGAACATCTCGGCATCATCACCCGCAGCGGCGAACACTTGCTCACCCTAATTAACCAAGTCCTAGACTTGTCCAAAATCGAGGCAGGGCGCGTTACCCTCAACGAAAAAAACTTCGATCTGTATTGCCTGCTGGAAGACTTAGAAGATATGTTCCAACTCAAGGCATCCGATAAAAAATTGCAGCTAATATGCGATCGCGCCCCCGATGTCCCCCGCTACATCCGCACCGATGAAGTCAAATTACGCCAAGTCTTAATTAACCTACTCAATAATGCCCTCAAGTTTACTCAAGAAGGTGGAATTTCGCTGTGTGTAAGAGTGGGAGAGGGGGAGAGGGGGAGAGGGGGAGAACAGAAGAATTGTTCAACTCAAATTCAGGATGATCGACAAAGGTTCACTCCTTCACCCCCTCACCCCCGGACTTCGTCCCGCTTCGCTAACACCCCCGCACTCCATCTCCTCTTCGAGGTGGAAGACACGGGTGCAGGAATTGCTCCTGATGAGTTAGACAGCCTGTTTGAAGCCTTCGTGCAAACCAAAACGGGTAGAGAGTCCCAGGAAGGAACCGGCTTAGGATTGCCCATTAGTCGCAAATTCGTGCAACTGATGGGGGGTGAAATGAGCATCAGCAGTGAGGTAGGTAAGGGTAGCACCTTTAAATTTGAAATTAGAGTTGGTATTGTTGAAGCCTCTGACATCGAAACCAAACAACAGACACGCCGCATCATCGCCCTAGAACCCAACCAACCCCGCTATCGGATTTTGATTGTGGATGACCGATATGATAATCGCCAACTACTGGTTAAATTGTTAAATCCATTTGCTTTTGAACTGAGAGAAGCAAGCAACGGTAAAGAGGCAGTTGAAATCTGGGACGATTGGGAACCACACTTAGTTTGGATGGATATGCGGATGCCCATTATGGATGGCTATGAAGCGACTAAACAGATTAAATCCACCACAAAAGGACAAGCCACCGCTGTTATTGCCCTGACTGCTAGTACTTTAGAGGAAGAGCAGACTGTGGTGCGATCGGCAGGGTGCGATGACTTTATGCGAAAACCCTTTCGGGAAGCAGACCTCTTTGAGATGATGAACAAACATATCGGAGTGCGTTACGTCTATGAAGACCTTACTCAAAGGAATTCACTGATAACAGAGGATGGAAAGCATGATGTACTCACCGCTGCTGCAATAGCAGCACTACCTGTGGAATGGGTCGCTTCTCTGAAACAGGCAATACTCAGGGTTGACGTGACATTCATTGACACCCTAATTGAGCAAATCCATCCAGAAAACCCAGCACTAGCCAATGCCTTCAAAACCTGTATCGATAAGTTTGAGTACAAAAAGATTTTGAATTTAATTGCTGAAATTGGTAATGGGTAACGGGTAATGGGTAATGGCACTCGAACCAATGACTAATGATCAATGACTAATGACTAATGACCAATTACCAATTACCAATTACCAATGGCCAATTACCAGGGCAATATTTTAGTCGTTGACGATACTCCAGAAAACTTACACCTGCTAGTCAGGGTGTTGAGGGAAAAAGGATATGAAGTCCGACCCGTTCCCAGTGGGGATCTGGCAGTGTCTGCCGCACAATCTTTCCCTCCTGATTTAATTTTGCTTGACATTATGATGCCGGAAATGGATGGTTACGAAGTCTGCTCTACGCTAAAAGCGGATGAAAGAACCAAAGACATTCCGGTAATTTTTATCAGCGCCATCAATGAGGTACTAGATAAGGTGAAAGCATTTGAAGTGGGCGGGGTGGACTACATCACCAAACCCTTTCAAGTTGAAGAAGTTCTGGCTCGCGTGGCAACCCACTTAGCTTTACGTTCCCTGCAAAAGAGTTTGGAAGAAAAAAATAAGGAACTAGGAACAACCTTGCAACAACTTCAAGCCACCCAAGAAGAACTGATTCAATCTGAAAAAATGGCAGCTTTGGGGCAACTGATAGCTGGAGTAGCTCATGAAATTAACACTCCATTAGGCGCTATTAGCTCCTCAGGAAATAACCTTTCCAACTTCTGGAGCAATCATCTCCTACAATTTCCTGCATTTCTCCAAGAACTGTCCCCATCCCGTCAGTCGGACTTCTTAGCTTTACTAGAAAAGTCAATCCAAAAAGATACGCGCTTATCCACTAGAGAACAACGTCAAATCAAAAAGTCTTTGGTCGGGCAACTTGAATCTTACGGGATTGAGGATGCCATGACCTTAGCTAATTTATTAGTAGGAATGGGTGTTTATGACGACATTCACTCCTTGTTGCCCTTGTTCAAAGACCCTGAAGGCGAAAATCTCTTAAAAACTGCTTATCAATTTGCCAACGCCCAAACCAGTATTCGCAATATTAATACGGCATCAGAACGAGCAGCAAAAATTGTGTTCGCCTTGAAGACTTACGCTCGTTATGACAGCACAGCAAACAAAGTTAAGGCACAGATTGCTGAAGGAATTGAAACCGTCTTAACCCTTTACTACAATCAACTCAAACGAGGGATAAAAGTCCTCAAGAAATATGACGATTCTCTACCTTCTATCCTGTGCTACCCCGATGAACTCAATCAAGTTTGGACGAACTTGATTCACAATGCCTTGCAAGCGATGGACTATCAGGGTACTTTAACGATTGAAGTGAAAAAGCAAGATGATACCCTTCTCGTCAGCGTGATAGATAGCGGTAAGGGCATTCCTCCCGAGATAATGCCAAAAATATTTCAGCCTTTTTTTACAACCAAACCTGCTGGAGAAGGAAGTGGTTTGGGGTTAGATATCGTCAAAAAAATTATTGAAAAACATCAGGGTAAAATTGAGGTGAAGTCTGTACCAGGACAAACGACTTTTACCGTATTCCTTCCCATGCAGTGATTAGTGAGTAATGAATAATGGCTAATACCGCTATTTTATGTGTTGATGATGAGGCAATGATTTTAAAAAGCTTGGAGATTGAACTTCAAGCAGCCTTTGGCAGGAATTACCTCTATGAATTGGCTGAAAGTGCCGAAGAAGCTCTAGAAATTATGGAAGAACTAAATGAAGAAGGATTGCAACTTGTTATCATAATTTCAGATTGGTTAATGCCAGGAATGAAGGGAGATGAGTTTCTGATTCATGCCCATAAAAATTATCCCTACATCATTAAAATAATGCTAACAGGTCAAGCGCCTGAAGAAGTCATTAAACGAGCTAAAGAGTATGCAAACTTGTATTGTTGCTTTTCCAAACCTTGGGATCGTGGGGAATTAATTGAAACGATTCAGTCGGCTGTAGCTCAATTATGAAGCAACCTGCTATTATCTGTATTGATGATGAATCGACTATCATAGATAGCCTGAGAATTGAGCTTGAAACTGCTTACAGGAATGCTCAACACTGAGGGCATTCTTCTAGAAGCTAATTAAACTGCACTCGATTTTGGGGGATTGCAGCTATCTGACGTGGTGGGAAAACCCTTTTGGGAATGCTACTGGTGGACAATCTCACCCATCACTCAAACTCAGTTGCAAGCCGCCATTGCTCAAGCGGTTCAAGGTAATTTTATCCGTTATGAAGTCGATATTTTAGGGGAAAGCAATCGCACCGCAACCATTCATTTTTCCATTAAGCCTATTTTTGACTCAAGGGGTAAAGTTGAATATGTCATTGTAGAGGGTCGAGATATTAGCGATCGCAAAAAAGCCGAAGAGGCACTTTTGAAGGCAGAACAGAAGTATCGCAGTATCGTTGAAAATGCACTTGAAGGCATTTTTCAGACTACCCCCGACGGACGTTATATTAGTGCTAATCGCGCCACAGCACAGCTATACGGCTACGACTCTCCTGAAGAGTTGATGGCAACTCTCAACAACATCCAATATCGACTCTACATCGATCCGGGTCTAGTCTATCTAAAGAAATATTTCATCTTATAGATAATTAAGTTAATAATATTGGTTTTTCTGGGTTGTATTTCTTCCTTAAGTCACTGGTTAAATAACTCTAACGAGAGGCGACAGCTAGCTATCTATTAACTAAAAATTAGGTTACGTAAAACTCACAAGTTCTAGGAAAATAAATTTTACTAAGCGGCAATGAAAGTTAGACAAAACCTCACCAAACTTACATCCAAACTTACCCAAATTTTAGATGGGTATGTAGTAAGTCCAGCGATCGGGGGATGGCATCTTCATAAAGGAAACGTCTACTGTGGACAGCTGCAATACCGAAGAGTAAAAGGATGGCAGGGCAGTGCCTTGCGTCACCTTCCTTCGGAGTTACTAGCCCAACTCAAGAAAATCACGCAGTGATAAGCTATTACACATTTAACTTGCATATTTATCTGATGGTTTTTTGCCAGTAGTCAGTAGTCAGTAGTCAGTTGTCCGTTGTCCATTGCAACTGACCACTGGCAAAGGACAGAAAACCTGAATGTAGACTACGCAGATAAAATGCACAGCAGCTTATGTGTCTGTGCAACGTAGGTTCTGCGCCTCGCTTGCCAATGGTAAACAAGATGCCTCCCTGTGGAGTTATTTTGAACGCAGCTTACATTACCGCAAAATGGTACTAAAGCTTGCTTGGGGAAAATTTTGCTACAACTGAGTTTTCAAAACACCAAATATACGTATGGATGCTAAGGAAATTCAGTCGCGTTACGCAGCAGGAGAAAGAAATTTTCGTGAGGCTGACCTGCGTGAAGCCAACCTAAGTGGTGCCAACCTGAGTGAGGCTGATCTGCGGGAAGCCAACCTAAGCGGTGCTGACCTGAGTGGTGCTGACCTAATTGGTACTAACTTGAGCGATGCCAACTTGAGCGATGCCAACTTGAGTGATGCCATCCTGATCAGTGCCAAACTGAGTGTCGCTAACTTGGTTGGTGCTAACTTGGTTGGTTCCAACCTGAGTGGTGCTGACTTGAGTGGTGCAAATCTGCGTGATACCAGCCTGAGTAATACCAATCTGATTGGTGCGATCTTGATTAAAGCCAATCTGCGTGAAGCCAACTTGAGTGGTGCCAACCTGAGTATTACCAACCTGATTGGTGCCGACCTGAGTAGTGCCAACTTGATTGGTGCCAACCTCAGTGGAGCCAACATGATTGAAGCCAACATGGGGGGGGCTAACCTAAACCAGGCTACATTGTATCGGTCTAATATGGCACACGTAAAGCTGAAGGGGGCTGACTTATGTAATGCCAACTTAACTGACGCCAACTTAGCTAAAACTGACTTGACCGATGCAAAACTGGATAATGCCAACCTAGAAGGAACAATCTTAAAGTTGGCTGAAAGTTCCAAACCCAGCGCAGTAAGTTAGTCTAAAGCCTCAAAGAAAGCGATAAGCTTTATTCGGCAGGACAACACTACCGCTCTTGGGTGATTTTGTGGTTTGTTGAGGGTGTACTCTTCACAGCCGCACATAGTGCATCGCCACCATACTTCTTCCACTCTCACTACAGGTGTGTCATCCTAGCTAAGGACTGCGCTCAATTGAGACAGACCTGACGCTATGCGTGTTTTGTTTTTGCATCCCAATTTCCCAGCCCAGTTTCGTCACCTGGCGGTAGCCTTAGTACAAGACTCCAATCATCAAGTGGTCTTCGGAACCGCGAGGCGCGAAGGTAGCCTCCCAGGTGTTTACAAGGCCGTTTATACCCCCTCCCGCGAAGCTCACCCTCAGACCCACCACTACCTCAGAACTCTGGAAAATGCAGTTCTTCAGGGTCAGGCTGTTTATCGCCTAGCAGAGCAACTTAAGGCTCAAGGCTTTATCCCGGATGTGGTCTATGGTCATTCCGGTTGGGGGCCGACCTTATTTATCAGAGATGTTTTCCCAAAAGCCAAACTTCTGTGCTATTTTGAGTGGTTCTATCATGCTCATGGGTCGGATGCAGACTTTGACCCGACCGATCCGATCACCACTGACGATGAAGCCCGGATTCGGCTAAAAAATTCTCCAATTTTGATTGATCTATACAGTTGCGATCGCGGTCTTTCTCCCACCTATTGGCAGCGGCAGCAGTTTCCACCGGAATATCAAAACAAAATTACGGTTTGCCATGATGGCGTTGACACAGAATTCTTTCAGCCCCAACCAGGGCGTCAGTTAGTTCTACCACGGTTGAATCTAGACCTGTCTCAAGTTCCAGAAATCGTGACTTACGTAGCTCGCGGGATGGAACCTTATCGAGGTTTTCCGCAGTTCATTGAGTCCGTGGCATTGCTCCAGCAGCGACGACCCCAGTGCCATGTCGTGATTGTGGGGGAAAACCGGGTGGCTTACGGTAAGAGCCTTCCCGGTGGCAAAACCTACAAAGATTTCATGCTAGAAAAAGTGCCCCTCGACCTCGACCGAGTCCACTTTACAGGCTTGCTTCCTTACCCAGAATACTTGCAAGTGCTTCAGTCGAGTAGCGTACATATTTATCTCACACGTCCCTTTGTTTTGTCTTGGTCAATGCTGGAAGCCCTATCAGCAGGTTGCTTGGTGGTGGCTTCCAGAACGGCTCCTGTAACTGAGGTCATTGAGGATGGCGTCAATGGTCTATTGGTGGACTTTTTTTCTCCTCAGGAAATTGCCGATCGCGTTGAGGAAGTCCTCAACCACCCTACCCAGATGGCTCCAATTCGGGTCAAGGCGCGGGAAACGATTCAGGAGCGTTACAACCTAGCGCAGTTACTGCCGCAGCATCTGGAGTGGATACAAAGTACAGTTGGGGATTGATTTGTACAACTTTCAGGAGGACTATGCGATCGCGTCCGGTTTAGCGATCGCACCCTTCGCTTCACTTTATAGATAAGAAATAGCAGCTACTTGCGGATATTCACAAAAGTACGGTTCTGCAAATCAATAGCTTCTTGATAAAATTTTTCAAGTTGTCTTACCGTGTAGATGCCAATTACCACGGTTTATACAGAAACCTCTGGTTCCATTACCGGGATAAGAAAAGCAGCCATAAGACCAAGGACGCAACCGCGTTCCGCTTGACTATGGCAAAAACAGACCTTAGTGCCTGTTGCTGCCAGTAGGGTTGCTGGTTACGGGCATTTCAAACGGCAAGCGGTAGAGTCTAGGACTGCCTTAATTTTCGTACTTGACAGGGAAATCTAAATTTTTTCAACACTTATGACTTATCGCTTTTTGAAAAACTTGCCTGCTCCTGTACAGCAGCTGATTCGACCAATGTTGTTTATTTCTTTGGGACTGCACGGGCTACTACTGATGGTGCCAATCTCCTCTCAAGAGGAAGCTGAACCTACTGCTGAGAAAAAACGAGTTAGGGTAACGCAGCTACCTCCTCCACCTTCCCCTCAACCTTCCCCAACTGTTCAGGTGCCCACACCCTCTCCCAAAGTACAGCCAACCACGCCTCTAGCTGTCAAACCTTCTCCGAGAGTGCAGCCAAACACATCTCTACTTTTTAGTCCCTCTCCGAGAGTTCAGCAACCCCAGCCGTTTCCAATAGTCGAGCAAAACACTCCTGCGCCGACACTACCAAGTCCCGTCCCATCCTCAACTCCGACTCCTGCGCCGATACAACCAAGTCCTGTTGCCTCATCAACTCCGACTCCTGCGCCGACACAACCAAGTCCTGTTGCCTCATCAACTCCTACACCTTCACCAACTCCGACTCCTTCGCCTACGCCTTCAGCTGTGCCGACTCCTTCTCCAACACCAGCTGCTCCATTTGCAGATTTTCCCCATTTTGACGATGCTAAACCGGGTTGTAACGGTTTGCAAAACTGTTGGAAAACAGAAGAAACCCAGTGGGGTTTGGTATCTAATAATTTCAAACAAAAACTAGAAGGTCAGGGGTATGATGTTGAAGAAGAATCGGATATTGAAGATGATACGGGCCGAAGAGTTTATCGGGTATCTAAGGAGGGCGTGACCAAATATTACATCAATTTGCTTTCTCCGGAATATTATCTCAGTCTGCTTCCTAAAGAAGAGTATCTAAAACTGCTTTCCACGGAACAAGGAACAATTTACCTGCCGACAGAGAAACTGTTGAGCAGAGAGGAACTCAAAAATCAGGTAAATCCTAATTAATTCTTGCTAGTTATTCTGATTATAGTAAGTAGTTGTTAATTATAATTTTGGGACAATCTCTAAGGATTAAGGGGATGAAGTGACAGTTTTTATAAACTCATCCTACATACCCTCGCTCTCAAAGATTTTGCGTATTTGCTGTGGAATGATTCCATAGTTTCTGCTCATCCATAATTAAAGCTATTGCACATTTAAATTGCAATATTTGGGTGTGATAAAACCTTATTGATAGTTGAAAGCAACAAGTTCCCCTTTATAGTAAAGTAGTTTCTGAGATAGATTCTCAAAAACTGAGTTGGAATTGCTCGGAAGTAGTACGTTCAAGTAACTCAGCTTAGACAACACGGTAAGGGTAGTGATGGAAAAACCGACTCGATATACACCTACCGCCCCTTTGATGTTCGCACGTCAACGGGTAGTTCAACCTGTGAAGCCTAGCGGCTGGACAGTTGTGGTTATGGCGATCGCTTTCCTCCTATCGACACCAGTGCTATTTATCTTGGGCAATATCTTTGCTGACTCTGGCGAGATTTGGAACCATCTGGCAAAGACAGTCTTGGCGCGTTACATCATCAACTCGTTCTGGCTGATGATTGGTGTCGGTTGTGGTGTTTTGGTAATTGGTGTGGGAACGGCATGGCTAGTAACGATGTGCCGCTTTCCTGGCAGTCGTCTATTTGAAGGGACGTTACTGCTGCCTCTAGCTGCACCTGCTTATGTACTTGCCTACACCTATACTGACTTTTTGGACTTCTCTGGGCCAGTGCAAACCTTGCTGCGTAACCTGTTCGGCTGGGGCTATGGAGACTACTGGTTCCCGAATATTCGCTCACTCTGGGGTGCGATCGCCATGCTGACGTTGGTACTGTATCCCTACGTTTATCTACTAGCGCGTGTTGCCTTTTTAGAGCAGTCGGTATGTACTTTAGAAGCCAGCCGGACACTTGGCTGTGGTCCGTGGCGCAGTTTCGCCACCGTTGCTTTGCCTTTGGCACGACCTGCGATCGTTGCGGGTTTAGCGCTGGCGCTGATGGAAACACTCAACGATTTTGGCACGGTGCAGTATTTTGGCGTAGATACGTTCACTACCGGCATCTACCGCACCTGGTTTGGTTTAGGTGAGCGAGTAGCAGCGGCTCAACTGGCGGCTTTTTTGTTGTTATTTATCCTCTGGCTAATTTTGTTGGAGCGTTGGTCGCGTCGCCGCGCTCGATATTATCAGGGCGTCGGATCGCATCGCCGTATGGCAAGTTATCAACTGCGAGGAATAGGCGCTGTAGGAGCCTGGTTCGCTTGTTTCCTGCCACTGGGACTCGGTTTTCTGCTGCCAGCAGCCGTCTTGCTGGAGATGACGATTAAAAATGCCACGATTACCATAGATGAACGTTTTTGGGGCTTCGCCCGTAACAGTTTTGTCCTCGCGGTGATTACCGCCATGCTAGGAGTAGCGATCGCTGTAGTCATGGCTTATGGGTTGCGTCTGCGCTCTAATGTTGGAATGCGCTTCGCCACACGGATTGCCTCGATGGGGTACGCTGTGCCCGGTTCAGTGATTGCGGTTGGCATTCTCATCCCCATTGGGAAACTCGATAATACAATCGACGCTTGGATGCGTTCCACCTTTGGGATATCGACGGGTTTGCTACTCAGCGGCACCATCACCGCATTGGTATTTGCGTATCTCGTTCGCTTCCTCGCTGTTTCCTTTAGCACCGTTGAGGCAAGTCTTGGCAAAATCAAGCCGAGTCTCGATGACGCCGCCCGTTCCCTTGGTCATAGTCCTACTAGTACCTTGGTTAAAGTCCATACACCGATGATGTGGGGCAGTTTGTTGACCGCTGCAATGCTGGTCTTCGTGGATGTCATGAAGGAACTGCCAGCAACATTGATCGTCCGACCCTTCAACTTTGACACGCTGGCGGTTCGAGTCTACAATCTGGCTTCTGATGAGCGGCTGGCTGAGGCGGCAGGCCCCGCGTTAGCGATCGTCCTTGTGGGGATTATTCCAGTAATTCTTTTAAGCTTGAGAATCGCCCAATCCCCAACAAATCAAAGCAATAGCTAATATATGAAACTCAGAACTATTATTCCCTTACTAATGCTGCTTACCCTTTCCGGCTGTGGGGGACCAAAAAACGAGATTGACAAATCGAAGGCACAATTAAAAGAAACTAAAAGTTGCCCAGGTTGTGAGCTTAAAGAAGCTGACCTCGGCAGCGCCGAGCTAGTTGGTGGTAATCTGAGTGGTGCCAAGCTCAATAAAGCTAATCTGAGTAGTGCCAAGCTCAGTGAAGCCAACCTGAGCGGTGCTTTCCTGGATAGTGCCAACCTGAATCAAGCCAACCTCAGTAGTGCCAATCTGAGTAAAGCCGGTTTGGCGGAAGCGAATCTCAGTGGTGCTAATCTTAGTGGTGCCAATCTAAGTGGTGCTTACCTGAGAGGGGCTGACTTAAGTGGTTCTCTTCTAAATAAAGCCAACCTGAAGGATGCCGACCTTAGTGGTGCCAAGCTAGATGGTGCCAAGTTAGATGGTGCTAACCTAAGCGGCGCAATAATGCCTGATGGCAAAATCAAAAAGTAGCGTCTGCCGTTTAGGCAGTAGGCTTTGCTTGCATTAAAAGTGAAAATCTCTTAATAATCCCCAGCCTTAAGCTTTGCTAGGGCGGGGAGATTTAACCCTGTCTTGAAACTCTCGGCAGCTTTGATGACAGGAACCTAATATCAATTACCTTAATGTTTGCTACCGATACTTGATCCCTCGTAGCCCTCCTGAAAAAGGGAAGAACAAAATTCAGTTTTAAGTCCCCCTTTTTAAGGGGGATTTAGGGGGATCTTCCATTCGTCGCATTCTTTTTTCTATTTGATATAAGAAATGCCTGATTTGAATAAGTACAGTTTTTTTGAGACACCCTATTCAGTTGCCTCCACTCTAGCTAAAGAAATTACTGATCATTTACCAAATCGTGACGCAAACTGAGTAGCCTTGACAGGGGGGGTCACCCAAAACAACATTTGGTCTATTGTCCTTAAATATCTCAAGTAAATAATCATCTAAAAATTGCTGTATATCTCCAATAAGAACTTTTGCGTCCTTGTGATTGTAAGCAAAGGTTTCTGCTGCCCACTTATCCTCTTCTATTGCACCAATAATATTGAAGCCGGCTAGCTTAAAACCCAAACTAAAGCCACCTGCGCCTGCAAATATATCTAGTACCTTTAGCAAGAGAATCTTTCCTCCAACAGCCTAACTTTGAGTTTCATACTACTCCAGAAGAGAGTTAACTGGCAAACCTCATTACTATTGCAAGTAATTTTTTTAAAGAGAATTCCGGCTTATTGAACAAACTTAAAAACAGTTCGTCCCAAGACAGTTCTGTTCCTCCTTCAAGTGACCAACTCATACCGAGTTGCGTTCAAAGATGTCACTAGATCAGGGCGGCAGAAATAACCCACAGATTGAAATTCTCCCCCTCTCCCCGTCAAAAGGGCTGTTAACCAGCATCACTTGTGCGAACCCGATCGCCCATAACAGAAAAGGCGCACCCATCGTTGGGTACACCTCGTTTCTCTGTAAAAGTAGAGACGTTTTGTCGGAACGTCTCTACTTCCAACCTGCGCGATCCATGATCTTAAGCGCCTCTGGATTGTTCTTCCCGAACTCGGCAGCGTAAGTATTGTCGGAGTTTGACTCACCCAACTGACCCAAGCTTGCGACAACCGGGTCTACTGACGCGGTCGCTAAAACCGGGTATTCGTTGTTGCTCTTGGCGAAGATTTCTTGAGCTTCTGGGCTTACCAAGTGTTCCAAGAACTTGATTGCTCCTTCCTTATTACGGGCAGTCTTGACTACACCGCCACCACAAATATTCACATGGGTGCCGCCCTGACCTTCCCTCTTATTGGGGAAGAACACGCCGATTTTTTCGGCGACGGCCTTATCCTCCGGCTTGTTTGACTTCATGAGGCGGGCTACGTAGTAGGTGTTAGCGATCGCAATGTCTCCAACACCAGCCGCTGCTGCCTTGATTTGAGCTGTATCGTTGCCTTCTGGAGGTCGTGCGAAGTTGGCGACCAGACCACGAGCCCACTCCTCAGTCTTCTGGCCACCATGTCTCGCAATCATCGAACCGACGAGAGACTGGTTATAGACATTGCTCGACGAGCGCACAAGGATTTTGCCTTTCCACTTGGGATCGGCTAGCGCCTCGTAGGTCGATAGTTCGGCTGGGTTGACCTTGTCTTTGTTATACAAAATGACACGCGCCCGCTTCGAGAGACCAAACCACATCTCGTCAATGTCTCTGAGGGTTTCCGGCACAGCAGCTTCCAGCACTGGCGAAGAGATGGGCTGTAAGATTCCAGCTTCTTTGGCTCGCCAGAGATTGCCAGCGTCAACGGTAATTATTAAATCGGCTGGGCTATTAGCACCCTCGCTTTTGATCCGCTCAATTAATTTATCAGCTTCCGCCTCAACCAGATTGACCTTAATGCCTGTCTTTTTGGTAAAGCTTTCGTACAACGCGCTATCGGTGTCATAGTGACGTGCCGAATAAAGGTTGACTACTTGTTGCTGTGCAACTCCAGGGGCTGGCTGACTAAAGTGCCCCAGTGTCATTACAACCAGCGCTGATAGCGTGGCTAGCAAGACGCGCCTAGTGATTTTCATCTTCTCTGCAATTTTCCTATTGGACTTTCCTACAGTGCAGATGCTGCCAAACAACGCATCTGACTCGGAGTATTTATTGTACTGCTAATGCAATTTATTCTTAATAAATTACTACGATTTTTCCTATCACTCACCCGAATTTACTAAATCAGCATTTGATACTAAAAGATAAACTTTGTCAATCCTTCCAATCTTAATTGTTGAATATTAGCCAGTGTTGATTTTGTAGGGGCGTAGCATTGCGGCGATAAATCTATCGTCAATACCGAAAACGTAGCTACCGCAATGCTATGCCCTTTTTCTCTGGGCAGAGTGACAGAAGAGGACTAAGATATACGGGGGCGCAGTCCATAATGCCGATAATGCCAGTAATCCCTCAGTATCTTGTCGTGGTCAAAGCAGAGGTCAGTCGGCATATCCCAGGCGTGAAAAATTCCTAGATTTTTAGCGTCATCAGCGGCTTGGGGTTCGCCTGTTGCCGTGGCGATAAACACAACACTAAGGGTGTGCTTCCGAGGGTCGCGGCTGGGGTCGGAATACACATGAAACTGCTCAATTAGCTCGACGTGCAAGCTAATTTCTTCTTGAGCTTCCCGCACCGCTGCTGTTTCCACAGATTCACCATAATCCACAAAACCACCGGGAATTGCCCAACCAAGTGGTGGATTTTGACGTTCAATTAAGATAATCGGTCGATGGGGCCGATCTACTAACTCAATGATGATATCGACGGTGGGTATAGGATTTCGATAAGTCACAAGCCAAGCCAAATGTAATTTCGCGATCGCGGAGCGTATACCTTTCCCTTCTCTTAACCCTTCACCGAACACCTTTGCGATCGCCAAGGGGGGACGGGATGATTCGCTCTCTTCGCATCTGCCGCTCTCAGCATACCGTTGTTGCGAACGTCAAATCTAGCCCCAACAATTACTTGAGCTTCCTAGAGGTCACCTGACTTGAGATTGATTTTTAACCCGTCCCTAGCGTGGTAATGTCGTAAAACTTGCTTCCTATTCATCTTCTTTATGCCGTTTCCCAGATCTAGTGGCATTTTGCTGCACCCCACTTGCTTTCCCAGCCGATTTGGTATTGGCGAATTGGGATCAGAAGCCTACCGCTTCATTGATTTTCTGGTAGAAAGTGCCCAACAACTTTGGCAGATATTACCCCTGGGGCCGACAGGATATGGCAATTCTCCCTATGCGTCCTTTTCAGCAATAGCGGGAAACCCTCTGCTGATTAGCCTCGAACAGTTGCAAGAGCATGATCTGCTGACGGAAGAGGACTTTGCCGCATTACCAGAGTTTCCCGTTGACAGTGTGGATTTTGAGCAGGTGATGAAAACCAAAATGCCCCTGCTTCAGAAAGCTTGCGAAAACTTTAAAGCCGAAGCGTCACTAGTACAGCAAAAGGAATTCACGACGTTTTGTGAAACCAAGGGTGATTGGCTAGATGACTATTCCTTATTTATGGCGCTCCGAGAAGCTCATGCAGGTGCCAGCTGGTTTACCTGGGAGGAGAATATTGCCAAGAGGCAACCTGAGGCGCTAGAGCAATGGAAAGAGCGGCTGGAGAGTGAGATTTACTTCCACAAATACTTGCAGTTTGAGTTTTTCCGCCAGTGGTCAAAGTTAAAGCAGTATGCCAATTCTCAGGGTATTGAGATTATTGGCGATATTCCGATTTATGTTGCTCATGATAGTGCCGATGTCTGGTCGCATCCAGACATCTTTACCCTGGATAAAGAAACCGGTAAACCAGCGCTCATGGCCGGTGTCCCCCCTGATTACTTCAGCGCCACGGGTCAACTGTGGGGCAACCCCCTCTATAACTGGGAGCGATTGCAGCAGGACAATTTTGGCTGGTGGGTGAAGCGCTTTGAGTCCCTATTAGATTATGTGGATATCATTCGGATTGACCACTTCCGGGCGTTTGAAGCTTACTGGGCGGTTGAGGAGGGGGAAACCACTGCCATGAATGGACGCTGGATTGAGGCACCAGGAGTTGCCTTTTTTCAGGTACTCAAGGAACAATTGGGAGAACTCCCGATTATGGCAGAGGATTTGGGACTCATTACGCCAGAGGTGGAGGCGCTGCGCGATCGCTTCGAGTTTCCCGGCATGAAGATTTTACACTTTGCCTTTGGTGGGGACTCGGATAATCCTTATTTGCCTTTTAACTATGTGCGCAACTGTGTCGCTTACACCGGCACACATGATAACAACACTACCCTAGGCTGGTTCAATGAGCTTTCAGCGGAGGAAAAAGAGCGCATACTGTTTTATTTGGGTTGTACTAGTCCAGAGGGCATCCACTGGGATCTAATCCGGTTGGCCTTGAGTTGTGTAGCTAATCAAGCAATCATCCCCCTCCAGGATGTCATGGGATTAGACAGTAATGCTCGGATGAATTACCCCAGCCAAGCGGAAGGTAACTGGGGGTGGCGCTACGGTGCGGGTGCTTTAACAGAGGAAATACGCGATCGCCTCAAAGCCCTAACCCACACCTACGGTCGTGCCCCAATTCGTTCATAGTAGTTGGTTGTTAGTTTCTAGTTGTTATGCAAGAAAACTACTAACAACTAAAAGCTAACAACGTTCTTAAGACCTACTAGTATTAGCGGCAAAAGTCACTTCCTGAACTTCACCAGGTGCCCCCATTTGCTTGGCGTTTTGGTCATTAAACTCAACCAACACACCTCCTGCATTGCCGGCCCGAACGATTAGTTGTTGCTCGGCCTCCCATTTACGCTGCGTCCCTTCTGGTAAGACGCCCTCAAATTCTGTCTTGCCATCTGCGACTACCCGAATCCAGGATTGAGACTTGAGGGTGACACCCACTTGCACCGGCTTTCCATTTTGACTGGACTGCGCCAGTATAAGGGGTTTGAGTGGTTCTGACTTTTGTTGTGGGTTCTTAATTGCCGAAGCACTCGGTGCCGGTAACTGTTGGGCTTGCTGCGGGTAGTCCTCGACTTTCATCCCCTGGGTAGCAGAACGGCTAACCAAGAAAGATAAGCCATTTACCGCACCAAGCACCAGAAATACGTAGACCAAGTAAAGATGAACGGGTCGCAGTTGAGCCGCTGGCAGGTGCCGCCAGGAAGGCTTTACAAACTGTATACCAGACCCAGTCGGAAAACCACTAGCGAACTCGGTTCCATTTAGACCCAGTGCCTCAGCAAAGCGCTTGATAAACCCTTTGATATAAACGGGTTCTGGCAATTGATCGAGCCTGCCTTCTTCAATCGCATTCAACAGTCGGGCTTGAATCCGGGTTTGAGCGGCAACTTCCTCTAACGGGATCGACTGTTCAGTACGAAACTGGCGGAGGCGAGACCCCAGTTCTTCCAATTTCTCAACTTGTTCCTGCTGAATATGGAGTTTATTCTCCTTCATACTCTGTACTCCTTGATGTCTGCTGGCACGTTTACTGATGGTAGGTGGACTAGGTTTTGGAGGAAACGAATTTCAAACTCTTTCAGGGGACGGTAGTGACCACTCGGTAGTACCGACTCATCCTTGGGTTGTAATTGAATTGAACCAATCGCAGTGCGGTGCAGATGAATCACTCGATAGCTTAACAGTTCCGCGACACGTCGAATCTGCCGATTTCTCCCCTCTGTCATCACAATTTCCAATAGTGTTTCCTCTGGCCTACGCGTAAGTACCCGAACTTGAGCAGGTAATGTTTTTTTTCCTGATAGGTCAACACCCTGACGCCAAATTTGCAGCACGGATTCAGGAGGATGACCCTGCACCCAAACGTGATAAGTCTTAGATATGTGATGACGGGGATGGGTGAGGTAAAACGTTAGTGCCCCGTCATTAGTGAGTAATAATGCACCTGTAGATTCTGCATCCAGCCGTCCAACTGGATGGAGTCCCTGACCTCTAGAAAGTGTGTTCGGCAGCAAATCAAGGATTGTAGGACGATTCCTGGAGTCGCGGCAAGTAGAAACTACTCCGGCGGGTTTGTTCAGTAAAAGGTAAATGGATTTAGGGCGGTTAAGGGGTTCTACAGGTTTGCTATCGACTTCTATCAAGTCGGTTTCTGGATTGGCTTTTTGTCCCAGATGCACTACGGTACCATTAAGCCGAACCCGTCCTGCTAAAATCATTTTCTCAGCTTGACGCCGTGAGGCGATACCCCACTGAGAAAGAATTTTTTGTACTCTTTCCTCCATAAACCGACTACTGTATGTACGTTTACCTCTAGCGAAGGGCAAGGCGCTGGGAACTACCTCCCCTATAGGGTAGTTCTTAGGGGAAGAACGCTTTACATAGCGATCGCTCACCCTCGAAACCAATCTACCTAGACTATGTACAAATATTACAAGAAGGTGGATAATTGCAAGCGTTCGGCTTTTGGGCAAGAAAAAGGTTCAGTTGGAGGGCACAATAGCCGCGCCTTGAGCGACTGTATAGACCGGACTGTCTTTTGAAGTGGAATGAGCGTTGAAACTCCAGAAGCCTTGAAGCCTAAAAAAAGCCAGATTATCAGCACAGTATTGTCACCAGCGCTGAGACTGTGGTTGCGATCGCAAGTTGAGCAAGTCGAAGCGTTGCAGTTCAATATTGTTGGGAGCGATCGCCAAATCCTTACCGGTCACATCCCTAGGGTTTCCATTGCGGCGAACCATGCCGTCTATCAAGGACTGCATCTGAGCAACATTCAGCTAGAAGGTAGCGACATTCGCGTTAACCTGGGTCAGGTGATTAAGGGCAAACCCCTGCGCCTTTTAGAACCTGTGCCAGTTGTGGGTGAGCTACGGCTTCTGGAAAGCGACCTTCAAGCCTCACTACAGGCACCTTTGTTATCCACTGCTTTGACCGAGTTAGTGAGTACATTTCTGCAATCGGATGGAACAAAAAACCCGGCTGACGGCTTAAAAGCTCGACAAATTAGCTGGGAAACGATTGACATTGATGATGGTCAGCTGACGCTCTGTGGTACTCTAACCAACGCCACACTTGACACAACACCTGTGTGGATTTGCGCCGGTCTGGAACTGGCAACACCTCAAGTCCTGCAACTGTACCCTCTCCAGATTCAGTTCAGCGCCGACAGGCCACCCTTAAAATTAGATGGGTTCCAGATCGATTTAGGTTCAGACGTTGATATCCAGGAACTCACTCTCACTCGAGGACAGCTGATGTGTCGCGGACGCCTGAGCGTAATTCCCTAGGGACTTCACGAAAATAAATCAAGCCAATCAATGTTCATCGACATAGAAACGGTAGAACAAGTTATCATCCCGGAAGGGATGCTGATCTACGACATGATGGATAATTCCCCGGTCGATCAGGAGTTGACCCAAGTTGATGGCTTCTTCCCGCGAACAGTTTTGCGTCTTCATCAGCCAGTCAACAGCCTCTGACCCAATGAAGCAGGTTGGATATAAATTCATGCGGTAATGGCGGTCTTGGAACTCCAGTTCCCCTGACTGTCGCATCGTTATTGCCAATGCCTCAATGTCCACTGCTGCTAGTCTCTCCCCTGAGGGATCACTCATCAAAGACAGCTCAGAGACAGATTCTACCGGGGCTACAGCTGGGGGAGTTGGTGAATGAACACCGTCCTTGTCCTCGTTGGGATAGTACAGCAGCTTTTCTTGAGGTAGCGGCGCGTGCTTTTGGAGCCAAGTGTTGATGAACTCTTCTAGCTTAGGCGATCGCACATTCAGGTCGCGCTGCGGAAACGGCACTTCAATCCCATATCGGCGAAAACTCGCCTCAATGCGGTAGTTGAGGTCACTCTTGATGCGGAACTGCTTTTTGGGTTCCCCAGTCCAGACGAGGAGGTCAAAGTTGAGGGAACTATCACCAAATTCCTGAAACCAAACCTCAGGGTGCGGTCTGAGCAGAACGTCTGGGTGACTCTTTGCGGCTTCCAAGAGCGCTGCCCGTACATGTTCGACCTTGGAACCATAAGCCACGCCTACTGAGAGCCGTAGGCGGGAAACCGGGTCACCGTGACTCCAGTTAACCACCTCACTCTCCAAAAAGCGCGAATTGGGCACAATAATCGATACTTGGTCAAGGGTATGAATCTCCGTGCTGCGTGCACCAATGCGCTTCACCATCCCCAAGAGGTCGCCCACTTTCACAAAATCCCCCACCTGAATCGGTCGCTCAAACGTGATGATCAAGCCGCTGATTAGGTTGTTAGCAATGTTTTGCACACCGAAGCCAATCCCAACACCCAGGACACTAGCGATAATGGCTAGGGAACTTACATCCAGCCCCCAGATTTGCAGCAGTACAATCAATCCCAAAAAGGTGAGGACGTACTGCGTCACAACGGCAATGACCTCCTGCACCCTAGGTTCGGCTCCAGTCCTCCTGAGAAGGTAGGACTTAAATAGCCGGGTGAAACTGCTAACAGCAAACCATAGCCCAATCGTGAATGCAGGCAGCAGCAGCAGTTGAAGGGCAGAATATTTGGTCTCCCCTAGGGTAATAACGGGGGAATCAAGGAAGTGGAACAGCTGATAGCGCCAGCTTCGCGTCTGGGGAAACAGGTCACTAATATAGAAAATAATGGCAGTCCACAAGCCTATCTCCAAGCCCAACCGTGCGACGCGCAGAAAGAGTTTTGCTGGGTGTTCGCGGGCTTGGAGGGAAAAAGCGGGTTGGCTCAACCAGCGATCAAGATAGCGGTAGAGCCGTTTCCCCGCGAATCCTAGACCGAAGTGAATCGCCAAGGTCGCCAGCAGCACACCAATACTGAACAGCAGCGCCTGCTGTTGATAGGCTTGAGAGCGCTCTAGCTTTCCTACTTGGAGGGCGTATTTGATCTGCTCCTGCCAGTCACTCACTTGATCTTCGAGGGTGGTGTCTGGAGTGACATCTGCCTGTGTTAGGGTCACGAGAGTGCGATCGCTCGTAGATGAGCGAATGATGGTCTGTTGGTTGTTCTGGACTTTTTCCAGAGCCACGGGTTTAGGCGATAGCAGTTCCTTCTCAAGGGCAGCGTTGATGCGATCAGCCCGAGTAGCAGCCGTAAAGTTGCCGAAATTGCCGACCTCAAACAAGACCTTACCGTCTACCACCACAGCAGCCTTTTCCGTATCCTGCGCAGGAGTCTGAGCCAAACTGGAAATCGGCATCAGGGTCAGCACTAAGGTGAGTACACCGAGCAAAACCAGTGCCCAGTGACGCTGGAGTTGGCGTAACAGTCGTGCCTGGGTCGCGGTTACAACCCAATGGCTTTTATTTGTATTGAAAATAGGGATTGGGAATTGGTAATTGGGTACTGTACGAGCGACCCGTCGGGTCGCCCGTACTGGGGACTGGGAAGGAGAGATTTTCATCCTTGTGTTGTTTGTTGTGGGCTTTTCGCCTATGGTCGTCTAAGCCAAAATCCAAACTCTAAAATCGCAACGATCAGCCATGCGTCAATACTTGAGAGGGGGTTAACACATCAGCTGTAGCTTGAACTGTCGATGGGATGTACTTAAGCGCTGCTGGAGAGTTCTGCCAGGGTTCGCTCCTCATTGATGTTGGTGTCACTGGTACACGGGGACGGGAGCGCTCCAAGAGCGTACTCACCAACAGCCAAGCACCGATGCCCATCAACAGCAGCACCACCCCGCCAATCAACCAAACCATCAGTATATTGTTTTGCAAAGAGTTAGATTGCCCGGATAAATTCGTGTTCTCACGATTTTGTTCAGTGGCGTTGAGGTCACTCTCCCGAATCAAGGTTGCTGTAAATTTGTAGGGACCAATCCTTAAAGTGTCCTTGCTCGATAAGGGCTGAATGCCTGCGCGAATCGGTTGCCCGTTCAAAAACGTCCCGTTAGTACTCTGGTCGGTGATATACATCTGCTGATTCGCCACTGTAATCAGAGCGTGATACCGAGAGATTTCTTTATTAGTTAACTCTAGACGCGAGACAGTCTGTCCTCCCAACTGCTCTGGCATCTGGTCGATTTCACGACCAATAGTGATTGGCGCAGTCAACAGCGGTTGCTGTAACTTGCCAGTTTCCGGGTCTTCCCACACCAATTGAACATACATAAGTTCAGCAGGCATAACACACCATTCAGCTTTGTTTTTCATGAGAAACATCGGTCTGTCAGGACTACCTCAGGTTTTGATGAAGTTTTCCCTAATTTAGGCGGAAAATGAAACCCTAACAGTCGGTTTAACGTCAGGAGTTCTGGAGTGAGTGCCCCTATACTGGCAAAGCAATCGTGATCACTGCAACTTAACGCGGTAACTACTGATGTATCCTGGCAAAACTCAGATGCACGTTTGTCTAATGTTTGTTCGCCAGAGGGTTATGAGGTCTTGTTAATGCAGTTAACTTACCAACAGAGGTATTCCAACCCTGGCAGCATTCTAAAACACTATAGTTAAAAACCCTTAAAAACGGTCAAAACAGTAGGCAAGTACAATAGCAACCGCTCTCTTGATAAGGGTTCTGGCATTAAAGTCGCATGCCGAGAAAAAGAACACTTGGAACGATACTGTGAACTCGCAGAGAGAACGATTAGTGATGTGCTACGACACTACATCAGAAGTTTGTCTGTCGATGGGGTTCAATACCCCATTGACAGAGCCGCCATTCCTCTGAGCAGTGACTCTTCGAGTTCAGTGTGAGGCTCCTGGCGGGTTAGCTGAAATCTTTTTTCCTCTTTTCCTGGAACTTCTCCACCTGATTTTTCCGACAAATCTACTGTAGTTTTAGGATTCCTCTGTCGGTCGGATAAAATGTAATCACTCTCCCGGAGCAAGAGCGCTTCATTCTTTCAGCGTATGCAGTTTAGACTGAAGGCAAGGACTTCCATGAAATTATGGAATTAAACATTCCAGCATCCAAGCGGCTGTATATCTAACTGACATAACTTAAACTCTCAAACGCTTTGCTCACTCGATTTTGTCTGAC
>DATNPI010000152.1:0-4125 GCA_036703325.1 Coleofasciculaceae cyanobacterium | reverse complement strand
AGTGCAGTGCGGCAGAAATAACCCACCCGTTAAAAAAGGTTCAAACGCTTACTGTAAAAGCTTTCTTCCCTTCTGCCTGGTCACTGAGCGTGTCGAAGTGCTGCCTCATGACTGGTCACTGAGCGTGTCGAAGTGCTGCCTCCTTGCACTAGACTTAGCCTCCCTAGGCTTTTGCACACAACAAAGGATAAAAATCTCTCCCACTCTTCGCCTCCCCCATCTCCCCCTCATTTTCTAGATAGTCAGGACAATTCTGTTACAAAAACTGTTACAAGTGCCTTTCTACTAGCCAGCCGCCTCTAGGATGTAATTGAGCTAAGGCTCCTCACACCATACCAAGCGCACCGTGGAACTCTCGCGTCCCACGGTTTTTTGTCTCGATTTTCAGGTTCTACCAAATCCGCTCTCTACGAACCCCCTTTTCCTTTCTAGTTGTAGAGACGTTCCGTGGAACGTCTGTGTAAGGTTGAGCGGATGGATAATACCCTTGCCCCTACAAAAACTGTGTTGAACCCAATTGAGAACCGCTATATCCCATTTCGCAAAATGCTGACTACAGACAGATAGGGAATGATAACTTACATCCTGTCGAGAATCTTTCGTAGCTGTTGCTCCTGTTGTTTGAGTTCCGAAATTAATTTAGTGTTATGGTGGACGACGCCAGCTGGCTTTCGTTCTGCCTTTTCTCTAAGTTTCTGGGTTAGTTGGTAACAAAACTGGCATCTTGCTAGAATCTGTAGAATCGAAGGGGCAAATGTAGCAAACTGTTCTTCATCTTGTGGCGTAAAGCCATTAGTATCGATTCTGATAGACAAGTCGTACACAGGGTCTTGATTTGGCTTCAGCTTGTTGATGAATTGTACGACAGCAACTAAATTTTTTTGTTCATTCAACAGAGGCCAAGCTAGAAGCGTGTAAGTGCGATATCCTGTTTTCTTATCTGTACTCTTTGCCTCTTCAGAGCGTGGATCGTCATAGATATCGAAAGGTATATTTATAACTTCTGAGGAAGTAGCTGCGAGACTTGCAATTCCTTTATTTATAGGCATCTCAATGACTAGGGAACCGCCCTCGCCATCCTCAGCATTGATCGAGCCGAGTTTATTTCTGCGTTGATCGAGTAAAAAAATGCTGGTACGATCTGCACCTAACAAATCCCCCGCTTTTCGAGTGAGACGACGCAACATTTCACAGAGAACGCCCACAAGATCATTTACTGCCTCGTCAACATTATTCACTGTCTTGATAGGACTGGGATTGGTAATGGTATTGCCTAGTTGTGCGTCTACAGGCGAAGAGGAAACTGCGCTTTCTACCATGTCTAATCCAGCAACTTTTCGCCAGTTTAATCCCAAAGTTTGACAAATTTCTAAAAAATTTAGACCATTAAGGGATTTTCCTTGAAGGAAGAGATGAACCATAGGGAGAGATAGTCCTAATTCTTGAGCTAGCACTTGCTCGCGTCCACCACTCTTATGCTTCCAGACCAACTGGACATCTTCGATGTACTTTGGATGCACACTATAGGATTTGGCCATATCTGAATCATCGGAGAATTACTCCGCTCATAGATGAGAATAATCAGTGAAAGAGGGGGAAAGGGGGAAAGGGGGGGAACGTTTCAACCGATTTCAGGCCTCTAGATGTGAGCCAAGTCAGGAAACGCTCTTTACAGCATCTTTTTTGAACCATCAGGATTCATCCGTAGGGATGCTCTGCTTGTCTTTCTTCACCAGTGCATCGCCCTTCTCAACCCTTACAAACTCTCCAGAGTGGCAATTTGTTGAGGAAACTAGAGAGCCGCACTGCTATTGGTTCCCTGGCACAGCTGTTATAAGTTAATTTTTAACAAAGAAATCGGCAACGGTTCAAGTACTACAGAATTTTCGCACTGCTGATACTTCTCATCCGGTTGCCAGCGAAACCCTTTTCTGTTTTGATCATGCTGAATCTGTTGCTGTACAATCAGCCTAGCATTAAAGAAATTACCGCAAGAGCGTTCTAGCATTAGAGCGATCGCTCTTCTTAGTTACGAACAAGACCTCATGAAAGCAGTCCTAATGACAGCCGCTGGCGAACCAGAAGTGCTGCAACTCCAGGAAGTACCAGAACCCCAAATTCAAAACGACACAGAAATCTTGGTGCGACTCCAGGCAGCAGGCGTTAATCCGCTTGATACTAAACTCAGGCGTCGGGGCACCTTTTACTCAGACCAGATGCCCGCCATCTTAGGCTGTGATGGTGCTGGTGTCGTGGAAGCCGTTGGTTCTGGCGTCCAGCGATTTCGGGTTGGCGATGAAGTCTATTTCTGCGCTGGGGGACTGGGCGAATCTGGCACCGGCAACTATGCTCAACTAACGGTTGTTGACGAGCGATTAGTTGCTCACAAACCCGCTTCGCTTTCCTTCGCAGAGGCAGCCGCTGCCCCCCTAGTGCTAATCACCGCTTGGGAAGCGCTTTATGACCGAGGACGCTTGGAAGCGGGGCAACGAGTGCTAATTCATGCTGGTTCTGGTGGCGTTGGTCATGTCGCCATCCAGTTAGCGAAACTTAGAGGTGCTGAGGTCTGTACTACTGTCGGTTCTCAGGATAAAGCGAGATTAGTTCGTCAGCTGGGTGCTGACCACCCAATTCTCTACAAACAAACCGATTTTGTGCAAGCTGCCTTGGACTGGACTGAGGGAAAGGGAGTAGACCTCGCTTTTGACACTGTAGGCGGCAAAACGTTTTATGACAGTTTCCCGGCAGTGCGGGTTTATGGGGATGTGGTGACAATTTTGGAGCCAGACCCAGCCCATTTTAATTGGAAGACGGCGCGATCGCGTAATCTCCGGATTAGCTTGGAACTCATGCTTACCCCAATGTTGCAAGGACTCGTTGAAGCGCAGCAACACCAAGCCGAGATTCTCAAGCAGTGTGCCAGTTGGATTGACGAAGGCAATCTCAAAATCCACCTCAGCCAAACTTTCCCTCTACAAGACGCTGCTGCTGCTCATAAAGCCTTAGAAACAGGCTCAACGACAGGCAAAATCGTCCTCCTCATCTGAAATGAGTTTCAAACCTCAGCTTGGGAGGCGACAGCGGTAAATTCGCTGAAATCCCCATGCTGTTCTGACTTTCTGGGTGATGGGATGGATAGGCGGTAAAAATAGGGGATACTCTCGTCCCCTATTTTCTTAAAAAATACTATTAGTTTTAAACTCTTCCCTACTCATCCCTACTAAGGACTTTTTTTGTCACCGAGAAAGCAAGATGATTAACTTTAAGCGATCGCTCGTCCTACTAGGATTGCCCTTGAGTGGATGGCTAGTGGGGTGCAACTCTAGCATTTCGACCCTACCACAGTCAGCAACACCGATCGCGTTGCCCAGTTCCTCACCTACGAATCAAGCCAAGTCCTCAGAGACTATGTCTACAATCGCCTTTGAGAGTCTGACTCAGGGGAACTCCTATACGGCTGGGCTAGAACAACCTACCCTATTCGTAGCAAGCAATGTCACTGAAGCAACCCGCTTCACTCAGTGGTTAAATGACCCCAACATCACCCAGCGGATTCAAGCCGTTGACTTCGACGCTACATACATCGTTGCTGTCTTTCGTGGACAAGTAGGAAGCAGTGGCTATGGCATTACTATTCAACAAATTAATACCGCAGCAGGAACAGTAAAACTGTCAGTAAGCCTTACCGCTCCTCCCCCTGATCGACTTGTATCAACCGTCATCGCCTATCCTTATCACATTGTTCTGGTTCCACGGGAGAAACTCCGCCTAGCGCCTGGAACGAGTTGGTCTGCATATACTCTAGAAGGAAAGCTGCTTGTGCAGACCAAGTATCCTTGAAAAGAGGCAGGAGACCTTTGGAGTTGGGCAAGGTGCTAAATGCAAGATATGAGAATAGCCACCTTGGGGTTTTTGATCGGTATCTGGATACTGTTTTTCCTCCTAGCACCAATTCCCGCACCCGCAGCAATGCCAGCGCCAGATCGAACATCCCTTACCCTAGAACTCCTGCAAGAACGAATCAAGTCGCCCATTCAAAGCGAAGGTGTCCGCACCATCGATCTGCGTCAGTTGATTATTAACTTGCGCCCTGAGAATGCTGAGTTTCGCGACCAGTTCTACCAG
>DATNPI010000085.1:0-2380 GCA_036703325.1 Coleofasciculaceae cyanobacterium | reverse complement strand
TGACAGGAACTAAGCGAACTCTGTCACCGTACAAGAAGTGAGGTGGAAGTGCGCTATCCGGGAAGTCGGAAGGCAAGCTGATTGACTGCGGAAATTCAAGGCTAATCGGACTAGTGAACACATCAGAGTTACCGTGACGGTGAGCGTTCAAATAACTGCTGATGAGCTTAGAGTTGAGGCTATTGGTAAGCTGCTGAATGAGTAGAGCAGCAACCGATTCGAGTTCTTCTGGTTCTGGATGCAGCGGCTGAGCATCAAAATCGTCCGCTTGAAAGTGACTGAGCTTCTCAAGTAGCTTGGTGATACCAAAGTCTTCTAGGGCTTGCTGGTATCCGTTTGGCTCGGTTTGAGGTGGGATTGTGTCAGCACTACGGCACGGGTCTGATTCGTTTTCTCCGTAATTTGTCATCATGAGTATGGTTTCTCCTGGATAGGAAGAGCCATTGGCAGACCTGATGCTTTGACGGGCGAGGTCTGCCTTTTTGCTCTTTAGTTCAATACGTATTTATCTTAGTTCAGGTTTTAGATAAATGCGTATTTAATTAAAAAATTAGAGCGGCTGGTACTGAGACACCCGGTTTGAGCTAAGTGTGTAGGTAGCTGATAGACTTGAAGCATTCATCGTTTGAGAGAACGTAATGAAGAGAAAGTCGCCAAATCCAGAGGGACGCCCACCCCGATATGGCAAGACGAAGACAAGAATCAATTTGACGTTGACAGAGGAGGGAATTGCGGGATTGGAGCGATTAGCAGGAGCGTTGGGGCTGTCTCGGTCAGAGTTAGTCGAGCGTATTGGACGCGGAGTCATTCCACTTCATGCTGATGCGCTCTCGATGGAGGAGAAGACAATACTGGGAAAGCATTAGAGGAACTGATTTCCTCGTACCGGGATGAACTGGCAGATCGGGGGCTTTACCAACGCAAGGTTAAAGGCGATTCGCCAGAGAGCGACAGCTTCGCTTCACGCCGCCAGCAGTTAGAATCCCAAATTGAGGCTTGGGAAGTGTTGCTCAAGAAGCTATACTCACATCTTGCACCTGGAAAGTTGAATGTATATTCCGTAACTAAGTGCAAGAGGACGCATTCGTTCCAGCTCGAGTAAAAAAAGAAACAGCAGCAATTGCGGCAAGATAGCTTCGAGTGCGAGTTGGGCAGCTTGTCCCCAATCAGGTAAATCAGTAGTGCCACTTGATAAATAAGCCCAATGCGCCAAAATGTAAGCGATAAGTGAGAGTACTAACCAACGGTAAACGCCAAGTAGAGTACCTTGACCAAAACGGTGTAAGCCAAAACGATGCTTTGCAGTTTTAAACCAACCCTCTATTTGCCATCGGCGTCGCCCCCACCAAGTAATGGTGCTACCCTTGAGTTGTTTGGTGGATAAGACAAATCGCTTTTCCAGTTTGCCGTTGTCGCGTTTGAGATAATACCAAGACACGCAGACGGGAAACTTTAAACCCACTAGTCGGACTTGCTGTCCACGCTGGCATAAATTACAAACACTGCGTCCATCAAGCAACTGGCGGTCACACCTGACCCCAGCAATCGCATGGTACTTGAGCTTACGTATACCATGTAAAAAATCAACGGTGCCAAAGGCAGTATCGACCAAAATCATCACCTGATAGCGTTTGGTCAACGCTTGAGGCAAGCGTTTAACTAGTTTTAACCCTAACAAAGCAGGTGAGGGCGTATCTTTACCTCTCCAAACCCGAAAACTCCAAGGCACTCTCCAGCACCCGACAACCAAATACAGCACGACCAAATGTAGCCCACGTTTACCGTTGTAGACTGAGATTAAATGCTCAAAGGGCTTGAATTTCCCGCGTTTTTCCAGGGTTGTCAGGTCAATGATGACTTGTAACATTGGTCTGCGTCCCTTAGGACAATGAGATAGCATTTGCTGGAGTACATAGTCGCGACTGGTACGAATCAACTTTCGGGTTGACCAGGAATAAATATTAAGAAACCGACTTAAAGCACTAGCCGACTTAGTTTTACCGTGTTGTGGCAAGGGGCAACCTTGAGCCTCTAGAAACAACCCCAACATCGCTTCCAGGTTGTCTCGTTGGTACTGTGAAGGCATCAAGGATAGTAAGGTGTAGACTAATTGCTGGGCGTGGGCAAGAATGGTTTCCATTTTTCTTGCTTTTTAATATGCATTTCACGCCCTTTTCTCTCATATTTCCGGCTTTCCAGGCAAATTCTGAGCAATTCCCATATTTAGCGAATGGCTGAGACTAGACTGCGTAATCTCACTGTTAACCAAGTTATCTTTGCTACTCTTGTCTACTGAGAGCGATTTTTGTTTTAGTGTTCTTTTCTTACACCCATTATTGGTGCTTTAGGGGTTTCTCCTGATTGGTGCAAGATCTGAGTT
>DATNPI010000061.1:0-14397 GCA_036703325.1 Coleofasciculaceae cyanobacterium | reverse complement strand
GGCGAACAAACAGTTGACATTCAAGCCAGTATCGGTATTGCCCTTTATCCCGATGATGGTAGCGATCCAGACAAACTGCTGACGAATGCAGACATGGCAAGGCGTTCGTGCCGAAATGCCGGTGGCGGCAGCTATCAGTTCTACAGCCAGTTGATAGAGGAGAAGAACGTGCCAAGTATTTAAAACCTCCCAATAGCTTATGGGGTTGGAATAAGAGAGCAGGGGGAGCAAGAGAGTACCTGGAGTCTGTAACAGGCTCCAGCTCTGACATCGCCTCTCGACTAAGTCTCATTCTTCATATTCGGTGTCAATCTCAATATCGAGCGTTTCTTCATCAACCCGGACGTACAAAACATTCGGGCGACAGCAAACCTGACAATCTTCCACATAAGACTGTTGCCCACCTGCGCTGAAGTCAACAAAAGTCAGATTGGGTTCGCCGCAGAAAGCACAGGTATATTCAGCTGTTGTTTGCATCTGATGATCATTAATGGTGCAGAAGCCATTTAGTTTGGTAGTGACTGTATCAGACGCTTCTCTAGTGAAGCATCTGTACACAGCAGCTAATTACTTTACCAGTTCCAGTTCCTTGCCAGACTGTCTGAATTGACTGGTAGCCGCGTCTAGGTGCTTCAGCAGCGTTGTTTGGGGGAGTGGGCCTTGCAAGTGACTCCAGGGCAATACTTGATCAGTTGACCAATTGGCATGGACGTAGAAATCAAGTTCCGGCAGTTGCCCTCGTAGTTCTTTGAAGGCACGGCGGAAACTGCCCAAAGTATCGCCGTAGTGCCGTGTTAGTTCTAAAAGATAGGATAAACGGCGATCGCCTCTTGAGATCAGCGCCTGAATCACTGACCAGTTATAGCTTTCCGGTCGAAACTCCATGCCTTGCGATTTAATGTGCTTCTGCAAATACTTCAGTCGCTTCTCTGCTTGAGGATTCACCCCAAACCACTGAAAGGGTGTATGCGCTTTCGGAACAAACGTGCTGCAACCCAGCGTCAACCGTAAACCCGGTGCAGCTTTCTTGATGTCTTTCATCATCGCTACCGTCTGTTCAACGTCTGACATCTCCTCACCGGGGACACCAACCATCCCGTAGAGTTTGAGATTCGTTAAGCCACCAGCTTTCGCATTTACCGCTGCCTGGATAATTTCTTCGTTTGTTAGCTTTTTATTGATAATTTGCCGCAGCCGTTCTGAACCACTTTCAACTGCGATCGTAATTGAGCGAGTGTCTCGTTTAGAGAGAGTTTCCGCCAACTTTTGCGTCACCGTGTTCGTCCGCACCGAGGCAATACTTAGCCGCACGTCCTCATACTTCGGCTGACTTAGGTAATCAAGCAAGACTTCAAACTCTGGATGCTGCGTCACAGACGCCCCTAGTAACCCGATACGGTTAGTTACCACTAATCCACGCTCAATGGCTGGAATCAACGAACCCATAGCACTTGGTGTCCGAAACGGAAGTGTTAGATAACTCGCCAAACAGAAGCGGCACATCTCTGGGCAACTGCGTACCACTTCCACCATGTAGATGTTTTCCCAAGCCGCTTTCTCCGTTACCACCGTCGAAGTAGAGAGGGTATTGCCCCGATAAGTCTGCTTTTCTACCTGTGCGGGAATTTGGGTATCTATCGGTTGAATCGATGAAATCGTACCCGATAAATCCTGGTAGGTCACCTCGTACAGGCTAGGAACATACACCCCTGGCACCTGCGCTAGACGCCGCAGTTGTGTGTTTCGGTCAGCCGTTCGGACTTCTTTGTAAGCATCAATGAAATCACCCAGTAGGATTTCTCCATCTCCCAGCAAAATCACATCAAAGAAGTCAGCAAACGGTTCTGGGTTAGCCGTCAGGACAGGGCCACCCCCAAAGACGAGGGGATGGTGATTGGAGCGTTCAGCTGACCTCACCGGAATCTCTAAAAATTCCAGCAAGCTCAAAATATTGACATAATCCAATTCCCATGATATGGAATATCCTAATAATTCCGGCTGCACGGGCAATTGCTCATGGCAATCGGTGAATAAGCGACTTACCTGGAGGTCAGAGCGTGATGCTAGAGATGCCCACACTACCTGATAACCCAAGCTAGTAATACCCACGCTGTATTCATTTGGGAAGGCAAAAATCGTAGGGATGGCACCAGCGTCGGGGGTCGCTGGTGTAAAGAGAAGGCGTTCGGATGCAAAGACAGCAGGGGTCACAGGCGTTGCGTGAATATACGCTTATAAAGCTTACTTATATTTAATTTTAAGAATTACAATCAGCAACGCCAAAATCAGGGTTACTCCATTGCAAGCAACCACGGGCATCGCTCCAATAGCAAGTCCATACACGAGCCACAGGATAACACCAGTACAGAATGTAATCATCATCACTAAAGAAACATCTTTAGCTGACTTGGTTGTCCAAGTTTTAAGGAGTTGAGGAAAAAAAGCGATAGTTGTTAGCGTTCCTGCAATCCACCCCAAAAGGTCGATAAATTTTGTGTTCATTTATATAAATTATCCGGAACGGCTTTTAGTTGGACTGTCTTATTTTCTGGCAAATTCAGAAAAAAATTGAGCTTTGCATATTACCAAAAAACGCGATACTCTTTCTCAAGCCGTAATTGTAAAGAGCGAGGAGCTGATGAAAAAGCCTTTTGCCAATAAAAAGTCCCGCCAACCTGAGGAGCCGTAAATGCTAAGAGAAACAGTACTGGATGCTCAAAGCCCATATAAATGCCTCGCGACTAACACCCCTCGCTTCGGCAATTTTTTTGAAAGCTTCGAGCCTTAATAAGGCTGCTGCTTCCAGGGCATCCGGATTCTACCTTACATCAAGAAGAAAATCGGTACGTAGCGCAGATTCTGATCCCAAGCCCTAAAATAAGCAAGAAGTTATGGCGGCTTGTGGTGTAACTGAGGAGTTAAAGTGTCAAAGTTCATCCCAAAGCATAAAGATATATCAAGTCAGTTCAGTTCAGGGGCATCAACGGAACCAGCACTGGAACCGACGTCTGAGAATGATGTACAAGATGTACAACAAGATGAGAAAAAGCTCACCAAAGGGCATTTGCTTTTGAAGCGCTGCCAACAGGGAGCAACGATCACACTCAACGGGCTGAAGAGTGCTTCTAGCACTGTAATAGAGCAGTTTACAGGACCAAGACAGCTACATCGTCGCTATTGGTTTTGGCTGAGTTTGGGCGTTGGAAGTGGAGCGATCGCTCTGGGTTGTGGCTGGATAGCCCTAGAGAGAAGCGTTCCCAATTCCACTGCCGATGTCTTGACCTTTGTCCGGGATGATACGATGACCATCAAAGCCGCAGATGGTACGATCATCCAGCAAATTGGACCTGCAACCCGTGAGACGCTGAAGGTTGGGGAAGCACCCAAACCGTTAATTCAAGCCTTTCTCGCTACAGAAGATCGGCGCTTTCAAGACCATCACGGCATCGATTACTTGGGAATTATCCGCGCCGCTTTTTCTAACCTGCGATCCGGCGGTGTTGTAGAAGGCGGTAGCACCATTACTCAGCAGTTAGCTCGGATCGTCTACTTCGATCAGAAGCGCACTGTGATGCGCAAGCTCAAAGAAATGCGCATGGCGCAAAAAATTGAGCATGATATTCCCAAAGATAAAATCTTAGAGCGTTACTTGAACCTAGTCTATTTGGGTTCAGGTGCCTACGGGGTTACGGATGCAGCCTGGGTCTACTTTAGTAAACCTGTGAAAGAACTGACCCTGCCAGAAATGGCAATGCTGGCTGGATTGCCCTCTGCCCCTACAAACTACTCACCATTTGTCAACGCCAAAGTCGCCAAAGAGCGTCGCGATACCGTACTGCTACGGATGCAAGATAGTGGGTACATCACAGCAGCTCAAGCCAAGGCGGCGATCGCAACGCCCCTGAAGACAAAACGGAACAATCCCAAGCGACTTGACCGAAAAGCCAATTACTTTACTGAGTACATCCAACAGGAACTGCCCAAGTACGTCCCCAAAAATGTACTCAAACAAAAGGGGTTGATCATTGAAACGACTTTAAATTTGGACTGGCAAGCCGCTGCTGAAGACGCCGTTAAACAAACGGTGGAACGCGATGGTTACTATGAGAGGTTTGAGCAAGCCGCTATGGTAGCGATCGATCCGCGCAATGGTCAGATCAAGGCAATGGTGGGCGGAAAGGATTTTTACAATCAACAATTCAACCGCGTTACCCAGGCTCAACGTCAACCTGGCTCTACCTTCAAGACATTTGTTTACTCTACTGCGATCGCGGCCGGTTTCTCTCCTTATCGGGGCTATTTGGACGGCCCTTTTACTGTAGACGGCTACACACCCAAAAACTACAGTGACAAATACCGTGGTTGGATCAATCTACTAGACGCTCTGACTTATTCAGCTAACGTTGTTGCTGTCAAAGCGTTAATCGATATCGGGTGGGACCCAACGATCGCAATTGCCAAAAAAATGGGAATTGAATCAACACTCAAGCCTACCTATTCCATGGCCTTAGGAGCGTCTGAGGTGAATCTGCTAGAGCTGACTAGTGCCTATGGCACCCTGGCAGCCAAAGGAGTACACAATAAACCTCATGGCATCAGCCGCATTATTGACCAGCACGGTAAGGTGATTTACAAGGAGAACTTTAAGGGTCAGCGAGTACTTGACGAAGACACTTCTTCGATCATGACCTGGATGCTGCGAGGCGTTGTCAAAGATGGTACTGGTCGTGCGGCTCAACTGGATGAGCGACCTGTTGCTGGGAAGACTGGAACCTCTGATGAAGCTCGCGACCTCTGGTTTATTGGCTATATTCCCCAGGTAGTAACGGGTGTCTGGCTAGGTAATGACGACAACACCCCCACATCTGGCGCGAGTGGTACAGCTGCCTATACCTGGCGTCAGTTTATGGTTAAGGCGGTGAAAAACCTGAAGACTGAAAAATTCCCAGAGCGCCCCAGCAAATTGGAAGATCGCAAAGGCACAATTAAAGCCGCTCCCATCAAACCCAAACGGGCTTTGGACAGAAAGGCTACTAGCTCTGAAAGTAGTTCTGAAAGTAGCTATAGAAGAGACTATAGCCGATCTTCCAGAAGAGACTATAGTGAGGATTCTAGAAGTGACTATAGCGGTAACTCTAGAAGTGACTATGGCTCTGGCTCTAGTGGTAACTATGGCGGTAGCGCTTCAGAGGAAAGCTACACAGAATACACTCCTCGGCGTCGGCGCAGAGACTATAACGAAAGTTATAGTGAACCGGCTCCCAGGAGCGAAAGTTATAGTGAACCAGCTCCCAGGAGCGAAAGTTATAGTGAACCGGCTCCCAGGAGCGAAAGTTATAGTGAACCGGCTCCCAGAAGACGTTCCCGTTACCAAGAGCCTGTAGAATACACGGCACCAAGGAACTCGGGTTATAGTAACCCAGCTCCGAGACAGGCGGAACCGAGGCGAGAAAGTTACCAGCCTGCTCCAGAGCCGCCCCCACCAGCTGAAGCTCCAGCTCCCAGAGCGGAACAAAACTTTGAACCCGCACCAGCAGCGGACCCCCCAGCCCCTCCAGCTTCCAGAAAAGAACCTGAAGCGGCGGCACCGGAACCTATTCCCGCAGCACCTCCCCCAGAGGCACCTGCACCAAAGTCTGAGGAATGACCAAGTCAGGATGAAGGATGAAGCTTGAATTGGTGGCGAAACTTTATCGCTACTGTGCCTCGCTGTAGAGATGCGATCGCCCTTATTTCTACAGCTTCAAAAAATCAAAATCTTCATTCTCTTCCGTCCTATCCTAAGGTGCTGGAGTATTTCAGCCGTCATACTTCAGCCTTCGCTCGACTGTATCTGTTGATAAGTGGGTGTGAATTTTTGTACCACGGAGATCAAACTCAGGAGTGATAGATGCTCTTGCGAGTTTTGGTAGGATAACCACAATTACGATAAGGAGATTACAAGCTATGTATTTAGTAATGGGACTAGGAGTGGAAGCGGCTCCTCATTTTCCAGTTTCTTTTACCCTTGTTTATGTGGTGGGTTTTATTGCTGCTGTAACGATTGGCTCAATTGCCTGGTACAACTCTAAGCGTCCGGTGGGTTGGGAAAGCAAAGAGCGGCCTGATATTGTACCGAAGGTGGACAAAGAAGAAACTCCTGGTCTATAGGGGAACTAAAGATAGATAAGCTTTAGTGAGACCTTTGCCATCAAGGCTTTCCTATCTTTCTCGGTGACTCACAATTAGCTCTTTTCTTGAACGGAAAATAATGATTAATGCCTCGGTAAGGCCGGCATTTGTAGCGGCTGATAGTACCGAGGCATTAAGCCAGAAGTCCATTGGATTTGAAATATACTATTACTCGGGAAGTGCGGCGTAATCGCTGCTTTTCAATCGTCTGAGTAGCCAGTCAAATCTGGCTTTTGCCAGTGGAACGTTATCTATCATTTCAGGCGATAAATCCTCGGCGCTGCTATCTTCGTTGAGTAACTGACCTTTGGCATAGCCGAGATATCTGACTGTACCGCGCAGTCTAGTAGACAGGAAAATAGCGATCGCTCGATAAAAACGGGAGGCAAACCCTTCGTCTTTCTGGAGTTTGTCGATTAAGTCGGCTCTGCGAATGGATAACACCAGGGAGTTTTCCACTGCCTGAACAGTGGCAGAGGGGGGACGGGCGTCTGCGAAAGACATTTCCCCAACTACTGCACCACTTGTCAATCGAGCGATCGTTTTGCCTTCCAAGGCGGCGACCGAAACGGACAACGTTCCCTCTAGGAGAATGTGCAGTGTATCAATGGCTTGACCTTCTTGGATAAGGACGGTACCAGCAACAACTTCCTCTCGACGACCGGTAGAGATCATCCAGTCAATGTCATCGTCATCCAGTTCACCCAGCAAAAAAAATACTTTTTTCATAACAGATCTTTGTCTCTCTCATTGTTGTACCAGGAGGGCTGTGGCAACTTCTCGACACACTCAGGTTGCAATGTTTTCTGATCTTAGATTTGAAGTTGCTGATTAACCATATAGTTCAGTACAAGTTTCCAGGTTGCCAGGAAGTAGAAGTATTTTTTAACGTTTTTAACAACTATTACTTAATGTTTACGTAGTTTGGTGAGTTCTAAGAGTTCTGTCTTGTATCCAAGGCTAGAGCGATTGCAAGGCGACGCACACCCTGTTGAAGGAAGATGAAACTCCTCTCGACCTAGAGGGCGCAGCAGAAGCTCTGGAGAGGACAGACTTTTCCAGACGGCTTTGTAACTTGATTTGAGATTATTGTGACCCATAACGCTGTTCAATCTCTACCCGTGGCAACAACAAAGTATTTACTAGCTGCGCTTCGCACCGCACGGCTCATATCACAATCGCTATTGAGACACCCCATCAACAATTGATTAGCATTGTAGTTCGGCTTTAGCAATTCCTGCTGCTCGGGGCTGAATTGCTAATCATAACCGATATTACAATGCTTAATCATCACGGTTCTTAATTGCGCAGTCCAAGCTTGACGATGACTTTCCCACCATTGCCTAAATCTCCACTCATCACAATTTGGGTTAGGTAGTAGATGCTTAAGTTTTTGCAGAGCTTGCCCTAATTCAAGTTTAGGCATCAGGCGCGAACTCAGGCAAAAAAAATGCCCCTTTAAATGCATCATATGGACTATGACATAGATCAAGTTTAACGGTTCAAGCGCAAGCAAGAGCAAAGATATCATCAAGACGATGGGATGTCACAGAGCGTCTGGGGAAATTCAAGTTCTGACGCTACCGCTCTCCGGTCGCTACGATGAAGTTACGCTTGCTTGTATTGAGACGGTTCACCAGGGACTTGCTGGGTCGGAGTGGGTGCTGTTTGAGCAGAGTTCCCCTATGCCCCTTCTGGAAGAACCGGAACGATTTATGCAGGTGTTGAGTGAGTTTTTGAGCCGAATTGAAGCATCGGCTGGGTCATGAAACAATCTACCAACTACTTAGATGGAGATGTCATCAGGCAAGTCCTTAACCTGACGGCTATCCTTGCCGCCTTTGGCATTAACGTTTTGGCGAATGTTGCTCCGTTCAATGGACTCACAATTGGCGAAATCTCCAACACATTGTTTCGGAACGTTCTAATTACCCCAGCAAATTATGCTTTTGCAATCTGGGGAGTCATTTATCTAGGTCTGATTGCCTTCGGAGTCTATCAGGTACGACCGGAACAGCGGCAAAATCCCAGCCTGCGCCGGATGGGCTATCTTTTGGTGCTGGCAAGTCTTGCTCAGATAGCTTGGGTGTTTTTCTTCCAGTACCGACTGTTTACGCTTTCGCTGGTGGCAATGCTTGCGATTTTGCTGCCGCTGATTGGGAGTTATCTACGTCTTGGGATTGGCTATGAACGGGTTTCCCGCGTCGAGAAGTGGTTTGTTCACATTCCTTTGAGTATCTATCTTGCCTGGATTAGTGTGGCGACAATTGTGAATGTGGCGTTAACTCTCTACAACCTTGGCTGGAATGGTTGGGGTATTAGTGCCGAGGTGTGGAGTGCGATCGCACTTATTGCAGGTGCAGCGATCGCAGCTACGGTTGGTATCCAACGGGCTGACGTTGCCTTTGTCCTTGTGATTGTCTGGGCGTTTGTCGCGATCGCAGTGCGTCAAGCGAACATACCCCTAATTGCAGTAACAGCCGGAGGATTAGCGATCGCTCTCATCCTCTTACTTCTATTCAACGTACTGCGCCATCGAAATTCCAGATTCAAACCCAATGACGAATAATCTCTTAACCAACAAAGAAAAGTTCTTTGATTTGTGGGCACCAAACTATGACTTCTTGCTCACTACGGTGTTCTACCAGGCTATTCACAAACGGCTACTAGAGTATGTTGAACTGCCCAATCAGCCTAATATACTTGACCTCGGCTGTGGCACGGGTCGTCTACTGAATCGCCTTGCAACCCAGTTCCCCACTCTCCAAGCCACTGGGCTAGATTTATCTGCCCAAATGCTCCGTCAAGCCCAGCAGCGCAATCGGCATGGGGTTCGACTCGTCTATAAGCAGGGTAATGCTGAATCTCTACCCTTTGCTGATAGTCAATTTGATGCCGTTTTTAACACGCTGAGTTTTTTGCATTATCCAAATCCCCAACAAGTTTTCTCGGAGGTGAGTCGGGTACTGCGCCCAAGGGGACTTTTTTATTTAGTTGATTCAACTGTTAGAGAAGAAACAGGCGCTGGCTACTTCCCGTTTTCTCCTGGTGGTATTCGATTGTACAGCTCCCAGCGACGGGAGGAATTTGGTCTAGCAGCAGGTTTAGAATGTCTGGGTCATCACTATCTTCTGGGTGCCATTCTGCTAACGGTCTTTGCAAAACTGGAGGCTTTTGCGCCCCCTAAATCCCCCAAATCTGGGGGACTTTGAAAATCCGGTTCCCCCCAGGTTTGGGGGGCTAGGGGGGCGAAGAGTGTAAGTTCTTTAGCGGTTTTCAGTTGCATACACCACAAGTTAGGGCACGATATTATCGTGCCCCTACAAACGACTGTATTGCACTCAATTGAAAACCACTATAAGCAAAGAGGTGTGTCATGGAGCGTCGTCGAACTTTCTCTGGTGTGAGTTGGGAAACCAAAGCTGGGTATTGTCGCGCCATCCGTGTGGGAAACAACATTTACGTATCAGGGACAGCGCCGATTGACTCCGAAGGCAAGGTTTTTGCTCCTGGGGATGCTTATGCCCAAACCTGTTATTGTCTTCACAGAATTCAGAAGGCACTACAAGACTTGGGTTCTCACTGTCGGGATGTGGTACGAACCCGCGTCTATGTGACTGATATTAGCCGCAGTGCTGAGTATGCCCAAGCCCACCAGGAGTTTTTTGGTGCAAATCCTCCTGCCAATACTATGGTCGAAGTTCGAGCATTAGTTGACCCAGAAATGTTGGTGGAAGTTGAGGTTGAAGCAATCTCCCAGGATTGAAAGGTTGCATTAGCGTAACGCGATCGCTTTTGTCTCTATAAAAATGCGATCGCTCTTTAGCAGTAAAATCACCAGAGTCAATTTACGGATTAACTATTGGTGGAACCAACAGAAGAGGAATACTTAATTCTTAACGCTCTAGATACCTTAGCCCTGCTGAGGGACTATCGATATGATGAAGATACGGGAATTTTTATTATTATAACTCCTAGCCTTGTTTTACCGCTGGCTATGCTAAGGCAAGATGGAGAAATTACACCAATTGAGCCAATATCAGAACTATGAGTGATTCAACTGAGCCGCGAAAACAGCTATATCAAAGAATGATTGAACTATCTGAATTAGCAATTCAGCGACGCTTAGAGTTTGAGGCAAATGGTGATACTCGGCGTCGCAGTGGTCGGAAAGGTGATGATTATTTAACTGAGGAAGAACGACAAGAGTTTTTTGAATTAGGGCGTAAACTTTCTGGGATGCGTATTATTAATGGTTACATCCATTGTCAAGGCAAATCGTGGAAGTTACCTGAGAATTCGCCATTACTGGAAGAGCAAGTTGAAGCTGAATCTTAATCGGAAAATGAGTTTAAAATGAGGGCGATCGCGTTCCCCAAATACCCTTCACAAGAAAAGCGATCGCTTCTGGATTTTGAATGTGCGCTCATGCTAGCTGACTATCCGTGCTTCCTCTTCTCAATCTCAGCAATAGGTAACAACAAAGTATCCTCTATTTCCTGTCGCACCTCACGGCTCACATAACAATCACTATTCAGGCAATCCACCAGTAACTGATTTGCACTATTGTACTGAGCCAGCGCTTCCTGCTGCTGATTATTGAACTGCCAATTGTAACCAATGTTGCGATACTTAATCATCACTGCTCTTAATTGTTCAGCCCAAGCCTGACCGTTAGCTTGCCACCATTGAGTTAATCTTTCTTCTTCTTCATTTGGGTCAGGTAGTTGCTCTTGAAGTTGTTGTAGCGAGCGCTTCAGTTCAGGCTCAAGGACAAGAACAAGAGCATGCTCACAGGCATAGAAGACATATAGAGCAAACGCATAGGCATGGGCGAAGGCGCGGTCACAGCCATGAGCAAAGGTAAGAGTACGAGTGAGGGTACGGTCAATTTCAAGGGCACGGTCGCGGGCAATGGAAGGGACAACGGCAGGGACAAAAGCACGACCCAAAAAAAAGACACTGGCAGGATTACGGGCAACGTCAAGCGAAAGAGAAAGGGCAAAATAAAAAGCCCGGACGGCTACTGGTTTGTAGCTAACCTCGATTGACAAGGATTTCTGGTGGCACCAAGTTAAAACTTGCTGCAATTTTTCATCTGAGCCTATGAGTGCATCGACTTGTTGCTTCATCAGCGAAATCAGGTCATCTGCATTCCGTAACATACCAGCTACTAGCAAAAAGACATCGTGCCAACGTGGCTCAGTCAGATGAGTGATGAACTTTTGCAAAGCCTGTCGATTAGCATCGGCAACAATTTCTCTGGCAGTGAAATACTCTTGAAACGTTAGGTGAGAGAAAGAGTAAATACCGCGTGCCCGTTCTACTAATAACCCATGTTGCGCTTCAATGGATTTGAGCACCGCCTCACAATCGAGTTGCAATGCCTCTGGGTCGGTTTGGACATCCGGTAAGTTACGGATGTAATCAGCAATGTGCTGCTCTAGTTCCTTCTGCTTAAAGAAGTAGTTACCTCGATCAAAGGTAGTCAAGGCGATTTGACTAAGTAAATCTTCTTTTCGCTGTAGAGATAGCTTTTTGTAGACTTGGTTTCGCTCAATATTGCGCTTGGCATCCCATTTTTTCAGCAAAACGTCCAGCCCCTCATTGTAAAGCTCAGAACGATTCGAGGGAAAGTCAGCTGTTTCTTCAAACACTAAGCACAGCAACGTCAGCAGCAGAGGATTGCTTGCTAATTCTCTAATTGGCTGATTTTCTCCCAGCTTTTGCATAAATCTATCTGCTTTAACTGGGTCTTGACGCTGAAACCACTTGTGGGCAAAGGTGGCTATCTGCTGACCATCAAAATCGGCAATTTCAACCTCTGAAAACTTTTCAAAGGTATATTCTCCTGCTGCAATCCGGCAGGTCATCACAAACCGATTGGAATGGAACTGATCAGAAAAATCACAAATTTGCTTTAAGAGTCGGCTATTGTCCGCCTCTCGGATTTCATCCAGCCCATCGAGCAAAACCATTGCCCTACCATGCTTCAATACTTCAGCTACTTGAGCATCACTGACACAGCAATTAGAACAAAGCTGGGTGATGTATTCAAGTAGGCTGGGGCACCCTTGGGCTTCTGCAAAGTCCTTAAGCGTGACAAAAATTGGGACGAGATGGGCTTGATATTCACCCTCATTGCATTGGGTTGTTAGATACTTCAAAAACGTGGTTTTTCCTGAGCCTGGTTTTCCAAGTACCATTAACTTGGGGTAACGCTCTACCGCCTCTAGCCCTGGTACCCGTTTCTCAGACACTTTGCCCAAACCCAAGCGGTCAAAGTTTTCCGGAGTACAACCTTGCAGCAAGTCAGCAATTTCTAAATATCGGCTTCTGGGGATTTTCTCCAGAATGTGGACGTGGGTGTAGATGTCAATTAAGCTGATAGGCTGTGACATATCTAGCACTCGCATCGTACCGCACCGCTTTTGAATGCTGAAATATACCTTCTCTCGGATGTTTTGCACGAGGGCGTCAATACTGGCTGGCTCAGGTTCCGCAATCTCTTCCCAGTCCAACTCAAGCCGAAAGCAGATTTCTCGGAAGATCTGACGCTCAACCGAGTCACACTTGAAAAATTTCCCAATTGAATAGCGAGTCTTGAGACCTACTTCAGCAGCAAGCTGTTCCTGCGTCAATTCTGTGCGATTGAAAGCTTCTTTGGCTTTTCTAATGCCTTCTAGAGAGGCCCGCAGTGATCTGCTTCTCATAGCTCTCCTACAAAGCTTTTTGAATTATTGTGAAGTTTGGTTGCGACATTACACAACTCTCACATTGCTCAAGCATTACCCAAACATAACGCTAGCGTCTAGTTGTCATGCTGGAAGCGTCTGGATTTGGACTCAATTTTAGTGGGAGATTTCTCATGAAAACTGTTCTAGTTGTAGAAGATGATCCGATTAATTGGCGAGTTTTTCAGAAAATTCTGACTAGGCGAGGCGGCTTTGCTGCGAAGCATACCGAAGAGGTGGAAGAGGTGATGCAAATTGCCCAGTCTGGGGAAGCAGACATTATTTTGATGGACATTTCTCTGCACAACAGTCGCTACCAGGGCAAAGCGGTTGATGGCATTAAGATTACTCAAATGCTCAAAGCAAACCCCCAAACTGCTAAAGTACCAGTTATTCTGGTTACAGCTTTCGCAATGGTGGGCGATCGCGAAAACTATCTCGCCCAGAGCGGCGCGGATGGCTACATAACCAAACCAGTCATCGATCAGCAAGAGTTTTTAGATCAGATTATGGCAAGGTTACCAAAAGATTAACAACAGCAGGACTTACGCACAAACCTCACATATTGTAGGGGTGCATTGTCATGCGGCCCTACCAATGGCGGTTCAAAGGCAAATTCGCGTAAGTCCTGAGCAGGTGAAAAAGCGATCGCTCTCTCAAAAACAAATAGTCTGTCACTTTAAAACAAGTAACAGACTATCGTCCCCGATTGGCGTCTCTATGCACTCAAACTAATTCATTAATTCCTAACGGACGGCTAAAGAACACCCGTTCGACCGCCAGGAGACGTTATAGGTGCATCATAGATACCCCAATCACGCACTCCCCGATGCTCAATAATAGCTTCGGCTCTCAGGATTTCCTCTGCGGTACCCTGCACTACTACTAGATAATCCCCTTGGGATACTCGCTCGTCATAATATTTTGCTTTATCTTCAGGAACTCCCCAACCAATTAGCGCCCCAGCAAGAGCACCCGTTGCTGCACCAATTACACCTCCTAAAAGGGTATTAGCCAGAAGAAATCCTACTTCAGCGGCGACACCAACTCCAGGAATTGCTAACACACCCAGGCTTCCAACTAAAGCAACGATACCTCCCGTTGCCGCACCGGCTGTAGCACCAGCTTTAGTCCCTCCTGCAATTTGCTCGCCCTTACTATCACTCACGTCAGCACCGCCTATCTGGTCACTGCTGCCTGCGTTTTTGACAATAACAGAAACCTTATCCATGTTAAAACCAGCATCTCTAAGCTCAGTGAGCGCATGTTCCGCATCTTGGCGGTTCGAAAAGATGCCGATAGCGTGCTGGGTTTTGCCTATAGTCATGTTTTCCTCCTTACATATAAATCAGCACAAATGCAGAATCAACTTTTTCTGTGCTTTTGAGTACCGCTTTATTCTTGTGATTGTGCGCTAGGTATTCATCAGTCTGTAGGGGTAAGTCAAGTCTCTGTCATTGGAGAGGTGAAATTTGAGTGATGTTCCTCAATG
>DATNPI010000030.1:0-6061 GCA_036703325.1 Coleofasciculaceae cyanobacterium | reverse complement strand
ATCTTTGATAGTCAGGATTATGCAACTGCGATCGCAGGTCTTCGTCATAGCAAGCAACCTGAATTGATCGTTGCCGAAGTGTAACACCATTTTTTAATAGAACTTACGCATAAACACCAATTGTAGGGGCAATCCCCCCGTGGTTGCCCCGCTTTCATAGTGGGGAAGCTGAGGGAGCTAGGAAAGTTATTCGTATCAATAATTGGGTGAATTTTTGTAAAGCAAAAACCTTTAGCGAGGAACAACTTCTAGAATCTTATTCCTACACTCGCATCAATTTTGAATTCATCCCATTAATACTATTAACTCAGGAGCGTCTTTATGTAACAGAAGTCATAGGTTTGAGGAACATTTAAGCCCTAAAAAATGGTTGTCTCTCTATGAAGCGCCTTACTTCGTTGATCCGGAAGAAAACCGCATATTATTTTGTCCATTGGCAGCCTTTACATTGGGCAGAATATACGGCGGAACTGGTAGGCACAGCATTTAACATCTTTGTTGGGCTAAGTGCAATTGTTTTTGATTTTGCTCAAGGTCTCCCAATGGAGCATCTCATTCCTGATCCAAGTATCCGCTTACTGATAACAGGGTTAATATTTTCAGGAAGTGGCGCATTGTTTGCTATTTCACCTTTAGGAAAACTGAGTGGAGCGCATATTAATCCCTCTTTAACCCTAGCATTTTGGATACATGGAAAAATGCATGGACAGGATGCATTGGGATATATCTTTGCCCAGTTTATAGGTGCGATTATTGGGGCAATTCTATTAGTTTTAGTGTGGGGAAAATATGCTGGTACTGTCTACAACGGCATGACTCTTCCTGGAGTAGGGTATGCCCTCTGGTTTGTATTTATCGCAGAAGTATTTATCACATTTCTCCTGGTGCTATCGATTTTCCTGTTTGTGAGTAACCCTCGTCTAATGCGCTGGACACCTCTGATGGTCTGGCTTCTCATTACAGCGATAGTCTGGCAAGAAGCTCCGATTTCTGGCACCAGCCTTAGTCCTGCCCGCAGTATTGGACCTGCGTTTGTAACGGGCTTATGGAGAGACCAGTGGCTTTACTGTATTGCTCCACCTTTGGGTGCATTACTGGCGGTTGCTATGTTTCGTCAATTGAGTATGGGCAGGCATGATGTTTTGAGTTGCAAACTGTTTCACGTTCCTCACTACCGCAACATTTTTAAAAATGTCAGAGGAGCGAATCACTGTTTGCGATCGCACAGACAATTTTAGATTTTGGATTTTTTGGGTTTTAAATTTAATTGGAGGATATTATGACACTTGAAGGAAAAGTTGCGCTAGTCACAGGCAGCAGCCAGGGAATTGGTCAAGCGATCGCTGCTTACCTGGCAAAAGAAGGAGCAGACATCGTAATTGATTACCGCTCTCACCCAGACGGTGCCAAAGAAACGTTGGCAAAGGTGGAAGCAGCAGGACGTAAAGGGCATATTGTTCAAGCAGATTTGAGCCGAGTTAATGAGGTTCGCAAGCTTGTATCAGAAGGAATTGAACACTTTGGCAAGCTGGATATTCTGGTCAATAATGCTGGGATTGATGGCAAGAATGCAGACTTCTGGAACATTACCGAAGCCGATTATGATGCTGTTCTCGACATCAACCTCAAAGGCACATTCTTCGCCACACAAGCCTTCGTGCAGCACTTGATTGAAACGAAACGAACAGGCAAAATCATCAACATTAGTTCTACCCACGAGGAAATGGCGTTTCCTCACTTCACGTCCTACTGTGCTAGCAAAGGCGGTGTGAAGATGATGATGCGAAATCTGGCAGTGGAGCTAGGACCAATGGGAATCACCATCAACAACATTGCACCCGGAGCTATTGAAACCCCCATCAATACCAAGCTTTTGAACGACCCTGAGAAGTTGAATTCACTTAAAGAAAATATTCCCCTTAGACGGTTAGGTAAACCAGATGACATTGCGCCGATGGTAGCCTTTCTCGCTTCTGCCGCCGCCGACTACGTGACTGGAAGCACCTTCTTCGTCGATGGCGGGTTAATTCGGAATTATCACGAGCAGTAGCAAGTTTTTCAAGTTATAGCAGTCGCCTAAAGGTTAGAACAGATTTAACAGCTGAAACGACCACGTACTAACGAGACTTAGACATTTTCTCGCCCCTTTAGGGGCTACACCTAACTTCAGCCTAAAGATTAACTATCCCTCGCTTCAGTGCCGCGAGGACGGCTTGAGTCCTGTCACTGGCTCCCAGTTTACTCAAGATATTGTTGATATGATACTTAACGGTACTCTCAGCAATAGATAGAGCGGCACTAATCTCTTGAGTACTCTTGCCAGCAACCATCAGACGGACGACTGCCAATTCGCGATCGCTCAACTCGGGGTTACTCATCCGGTTTACTAGCTTGGCTCCTATATTAGGTGGGATGTATTTTTGACCGCTGTGAACCATGCGAATCGCTCTCATCAGTTCGTCCGGTTCGGCATCCTTGAGTAGATAACCTTTGGCACCTGCCCGCAGCCCACGATAAATATCCTCATCACCGTCGTAGGTAGTTAGCACAATAATCCCAGCATCATTAAACTCGGCACGGATGGCAGTAATTGCAGCAACGCCACCCATTTGAGGCATCCGCAAGTCCATCAACGTTACATCGGGCTGATGTTGGCGAAACAGTTCTAATACCTCGTACCCATTACGGGCTTGCCCAATAACAGTTATGTCTCGCTCACATTCAAGCAACAACGCCAAACCATGCGCTACAACAGAATGATCGTCAGCAATTAGGATGCGGATGATGTTAGATTGGTTCACACTGCTTACCCTTGATTAACCGACACGACTATTTCAGTTCCTTGTCCAAGCTGACTGTGAATCGCCAGTTGTGCCCCGATACGTTCAGCCCGTTCTGACATTCCCAACAAACCAAAACCATTACCAACGGACAAATGACCACTAATTTCAAACCCCTGTCCGTTGTCCTTGACTCGCAAGACAAATTGCTCTGTTTCATACACCAACTCAATTCGGATTGCAGTAGCCTTGGCGTACTTGAAAACATTGGTCAATGCTTCCTGACCAATCCGTAGTAGATTGTTTTCTACTTCGTTAGGTAAGGGATAGGTTTCGCCGATCACTTCGCAGACGATGTCTATATTGGTATGGGAAAACATTTGCGTGGTGATGCGCTCAAGTGCGCTGTACAAATCACCGTCTTCCAACAGTTCCGGGCGCAGCGCTGCCACTGAACGACGCGCTTCAGCAAGCCCAGAACGAGCTAGGTCGCCCCCGGTTGTGATGCATGCCTGTGCCGTCTTTGGATCGGTAGCTATCTTCCGTGAGGCGGCTTGTAAATGAACAATGATGCCTGTGAACGCTTGCGCTAACGTATCGTGGATTTCCTGTGCCATACGGTTACGCTCCGCTAGAACAGACGCTTCTTCAGCTTGTTTGCGAGCGGTAATATCCTGCCCAAGCCCAATACTCATGCCATTACTCAGCCGAATATTTGCCCAGGATGTATCTACATAGCGACCATCTTTCGTCCTAAGTTTGTAATCCAGCCAGTTTCCAGTAGCGGCTATCATGTGCTCTAAAACCTGCTGCCGTAGCTCTGGATCGGGACTGCATTCTGCTAACAGGTCAATCTCTTTGAGTTCTAAAGGAGACCAACCCATCATGCGTTCTGACTCTCGATTGACGAATCGAATCCGCCCGTTTGGATCATAAAGCGTCACCATAACGGGCATGTGGTCAAAGATAGTTTGTAGCAGTTCGTTCTGCTGCCGTAGAGTGTCTTCCACTCGCTTGCGTTCTTCGATCTCCTCAGAAAGCTTTGCATTCTGCTCTAAAAGTTGCTTAGAGAGCCGACGGATGCGTAATTGATTCTCTACACGAGCCAACACTTCTTGAGGCTCAAATGGTTTGGTGATGTAGTCTACCGCATCGAGAGAAAAGGCTTTCACCTTGTCGAATACTTCATTCAAAGCACTGATAAAAATAACCGGAATATCTTGAGTTCGTTCCGACGCTTTTAGCTGTTTGCAGACTTCATAGCCATCTATTTCCGGCATCTTGATGTCTAGCAAAATTAAGTCAGGTAGGGTGGACTCGATAAACCTGAGTGCGAGTTTGCCGCTCGGTGCCGGACGCACTTTATACCCGCGTTCAGTCAAAATGCCGCTTAAAAGATTCAAATTATCGGGGGTATCATCAACGATTAAAATGTTTTCTTTTAGAGGAAGGTTTTGAGTCATACTGATTTTTCATCAGCCGATGGCTGTGTTAACTTTAACAACTGCTCGTACTGAAACTTGTTAGCCAAGGCAGCAAGGGCATTGGCTAAGGGTGCATTTAGCTTACCAATTTGAGCAATGTAGCTCTGCATCAACTCGACATCAAGTTCTAAAATCGCTTGGTGGAGGTTTGTAACTAAATTGGAGGGTAGGGCAGCCAGGGCAGCCGGAGTTAGGGCATCTGGCTCGGTATCAGTTGAGGTAGATGCGGTAGCGGGTTGCTCATAGATGTAGCGCACGCCGATGTGATTATGTATTGCTTCAAAAATGTCTGCCTCTTTAAAGGGTTTGCGAATATAGTCATCGCAACCTGCCGAGAGGACAATGGCTCGCTCTTCCTCTAAGGTACTAGCCGTCAAAGCAAGGACTGCTGTTGCTTGACCTTTGATGGTAGCTTTGATGCGTTTGGTTGCTTCATACCCATCCATGACGGGCATCCGCATATCCATGAAGAGCAACTGCGGCTCCCATCGATCCCAAATGGCGATCGCCTCTTGACCATTGCTAGCTTCTTGCACCTCAAAGCCAATGAGAGAAAGCAGTTTAATCAGCAGGTGCCGATTGTACCAGCGATCGTCCACAACCAAAATGCGATAGCTCGGTTGGTTAGGTTCTAGGGCAATGACCTGACGGGTTGGCTGTTGGCGTTTGATGTTAGCCGCTTCAACTACACTGACTTGAATATCAAACTTGAAAACCGTGCCTTTGCCTACTTGGGAACTGACACTGATTTCCCCCCCATCAATTGCACAAATGAGCGAGCGATGGTTAACCCCAAGCCTGTCCCTTCGGAGGATTGTTGACCTATTTGGGTTTGCACAAAAGCTTCAAACAGATTATCTAACTCGTTGGCGGCAATGCCAGAACCAGTATCTTCGACTTCAAACTGAAGGGTTGCAAGTTGAAGGTGAGAAGCTTGAAAGTTAGCAGATTGATTTAAACCTTCAACCTTCAACTTTCTATCCACTCGCACTGAAACCCTCCCTTCTTGCGTAAACTTAATCGCGTTCGAGAGTAAGTTAATCAATACTTGACGTAACTTGACCTCATCAGTACTTACATATTCGGGAACGTCTCGTGTCCAGTCAAACTGCAACTGCAACCCCTTATCGTCAGCCTTGAGTTGAAACATATCATCTAAATCGTTCAGGAGGCGATAGAGATTGAAGGACGTTTTGTTGAGAGTAATACGTCCTGCCTCGATTTTGGATAAATCTAGAACTTGGTTGATCAGGGTGAGCAAGTGTTCCCCGTTGCGGATAACGATACCGAGATCTTCTTGGTGTTCTGAGGGTAGGTTGCGAGAACGACTGATCAATTGGGAAAAGCCGAGAATGGCGTTGAGGGGAGTCCGCAGTTCGTGGCTCATGTTTGCAAGGAAGGTACTTTTGGCTCGGTTTGCTGCTTGAGCCGCTTGTTCAGCTCGTTTTCGCTCAACAATTTCCCGTTCAAGTTCAAAAGTGCGCTCAGCAACCTGTTTTTCCAGTGTCTGGTTGTAATCGGCTAAGAGCTTCTCTGCCTGTTTGCGTTCGGTAATATCATTGAAGGCTGCGATCGCGTACATAACCTTCTGTGTTGCGTCAAAAATTGGGGTAGTAAAGATTTCTAGGGGAATGATTTTATCCGGTTGATGAAGTTCGAGATCGTCTGCTTTGGCCTGTTCACCTTGGAGCGATCGCACAAGGGGCAACTGCTCTGTAGGATATAATTGCCCGGTTCCAGTACGATACACTTGATACACCTGTGCCAATTGCCCAGTTATTGCTTCTGGTAAGACCT
>DATNPI010000026.1:0-1776 GCA_036703325.1 Coleofasciculaceae cyanobacterium | reverse complement strand
TCCCGAATGCCCATATTTAGCCCTTGCCCTCCAACTGGATGACAACAGTGTGCAGCATCACCAATGAGGGCTAGTCGGGACTGGGTGTAGCGATCGCTTTGCATCAGCTGCACTCGGAAAACAAATCGCTGACTCTCTAATTCCAGATGCCCTAAAAGCCCTCCAGTGCGGCGTTCCAGTAGCGCCAGAAACTCCTTCTCATCCAGTTCTTTTAAAGCATTCGCTTCGGCGTGGGGCGCTGTCCACACCACTTGGCAACGATTCCCTGACAATGGCAGAACGCCCATCGGGCCACTCGGCCAAAAGCGTTCAAAGGCAGTATTATTGTGCGGCTTCTCGGTTTTAATCCTTGCCGTCACGCAGGATTGCCAGTATTGCCAGCCCTTTGTGGTAATGCCAGCCGCAGTGCGAATACGCGATCGCGCTCCATCCGCCGCTACAACTAAACGCGATCGCACCTTACGGTGAGTACCAGCTACCTTCACCTGAATTTCTACCCCAGACGCCTGATACTCAACATCCACCACCTCAGCAGGACACAGCCAGCTAACATTAGGACAATCTGCCAAAAACTCATATAACGAGTTCAGTAGAAGACGGTGTTCCCCGATATAGCCTAGAGCATCGGTTCCCAAATCAGTGAGGTGAAACTGCACAATCCCAGCATGATCAGCATCCGACAGGCGAATCTGCTGATATGTCGTAGTCTGAGGCAATATCTTATCCCAAACCCCAATTCCCTCAAAAATGTGCCCTGACAGCAGAGAAAGATTGTAAGCTTGCGGTCTGACCGCTTCTACCGACGGAGGCTGTGCTTCAATTAACACTACACTCAGCCCAGAATGTTTTAAGGCACAAGCTAGCGTTGACCCTACAATGCCGCCACCCACAATTGCTAGGTCGTAATCAAAGCCTTGGTTGGCTGTTGAGGGCGTTTTAGTTAGCTGTTCCAGAACCATTTTTCAGAAAGTGTGTCACTAATGATAAGAATATTTACTCTTCTTCATTGTGACGCGGACACCTAGAGCGATCAAGCTGGGGGCGATCGCTGTTTATTTTTTCCCAATATCAGGGCAGAGAATGCGATCGCTATTGTCTTTTGGCTTACGCTTCAGGTAATTTCCCACTACCCCACAAGCTTTTTTAACTAACTCCTTCAACTCTGTCCGTGAAAGTTTTTCCCAGTCATCCCGCTTCATATACCACATAATCGCTGTTTTGTCATTACTTACAATGGCGAGTATCTTGCCGTCGGGGCTAAAACTTAGAGAGTTGATAGAGTTGTTGAGGTTGAGGTGGGCAAGTTCTTTGCCCTCTTGATTCCAGATTTGGACGGTGTTGTTGTTATTTGCAGTAGCAATTAGCTTACTGTCGGGACTGAATTCCTTTTTATTGAACTCGCCATCTTGGAGCGGCTGAAGTTTCTGATCTGCAAGTTTCCAGAGTTTAAATGGATAGTTATTCTGGTTAGAGGTAGCAATCAGCTTACCGTCGGGGCTGAATTCTAGGTTATCAAACTTCTCGTTAGGGGGGAAGGCTGCGAGTTCCTTACCCTCACGACTCCAGAGTTTGACGGTTCTGTCTGGGAACAGCCCAAGCGTGGCAATCATCTGACCATCGGGACTAAAACTAACCCCATTGGACCGCCCCTGAGTGGGTGGCAAGGTGTCGAGGAGTTCTTCCTCCTTATTTAGTGGCAAGGTGTGGAGTAGCTCTCCCTCACGACTCCAGAGCTTAAGGGTTCCGTCCCAACTGGTACTCGCAATGAGCTGTCCA
>DATNPI010000676.1:0-8624 GCA_036703325.1 Coleofasciculaceae cyanobacterium | reverse complement strand
CCCAATTGGACAAGGCAGCTTCTCCGATGGCATGCCCCTGGGCATCTCTGGAACATTCAACTTCATGTTCGTGTTCCAAGCGGAGCACAACATCCTGATGCACCCCTTCCACCAACTCGGTGTAGCTGGTGTATTCGGTGGGTCCTTGTTCAGTGCGATGCACGGTAGCTTGGTCACCTCTTCTCTGGTACGTGAAACATCGGAAACCGAATCTCAAAACTACGGTTACAAGTTCGGTCAAGAAGAAGAAACCTACAACATCGTGGCGGCACACGGTTACTTCGGTCGGTTGATTTTCCAATATGCCAGCTTCAACAACAGCCGTAGCTTGCACTTCTTCCTAGCTGCTTGGCCTGTGATTGGCATCTGGTTTACCTCTTTGGGAATCAGCACGATGGCGTTCAACCTCAACGGTTTCAACTTCAACCAGTCAATCATCGACTCACAAGGTCGTGTGATTAACACCTGGGCTGATGTGCTCAACCGTGCCAACTTGGGATTTGAAGTGATGCACGAGCGCAATGCTCACAACTTCCCCCTCGACTTGGCGGCTGGTGAAGCGACTCCGGTTGCTCTAAGTGCTCCAGTTATCAATGGCTAAGAACTAGCTTCTAGCTAAACAAAAAAAGCGTCTCCTTGTAGGGGGCGCTTTTTTGTTGTGTATTTACAGCTGTTTTCGATAGAGAATAGGGCAACTGTTAATTAACCTCCAGGTGTTGTTGAAAAGGTCTTGTGTTAGCCATCAAGCGATCGCTATCTCCACACATCAACAGGACAGCACTACCATGACCACGACGTTAGAGCCGTATTTCGAGCAATTACAGAAAAAGACCTTGTTCTAATACACGCTGGTGCCTTGGCGCGAATTGTAGAGGCGACGACTGACGCCGGGGGAGAAGAATTGTAGAGGAAAAGCTAGGTGCGATCGCCAGAGCGTTTTTGAGGTGTTCTTGCTCTAGTTACGGTAGTAGTTGATCGACGGTTGATGGCTGTTATCCAGACTACGAACCTGGGCCTGATTCGGATTGTACGTAGAGGTTTCTGAGATCGAGTCGCTTTCCTCTATAGCGATCGCTTTACGGTTGGCATCAATGCCTTGACGAAAAATCAGCTCAACAGCGTCTAACGCCTTTTTGGATAGTTTGGTGAACTCTCCTGGCCCGAAGTCCCTATCATTAGGGCGGCGCTCCTGTTGAGGATACAGGAAATAAACATACTCACAAATCACATCATTGAGGTTTGTGGCGCTGTTAATATGCCAGTCTTTCACGCAGACCCCAGTCAATATGGCATTGCTGAAGTTAGTATCCAATGCCTGACTTCGTTCTAGGTTGGCTCTCGTAAGGTCAGCCCTATTGAAATTGGCTCCATTGAGGGTTGCCCCAATCAGGAATGATCCACGGAGCTTGGCCTCATTAAAGTTGGCTTCCGTCAGGTTAGCCATCATCAGATTAGTTGCACAAAGGATGGCTTCAGTAAGATTCGCCTCACTGAGATTCGCCTCACTGAGATTCGCTCCGTTGAGGTTGGTCTTCGTGATGTTGGCTTCGCGGAAATTGGCATTATTCAGTTTTGCCCCGCTGAAATTGGCCTCACTGAGATTCGCCCCACTGAGATTCGCTCCACGGAGGTTGGCCTGACAAAAAGACGCCCAAGTGAGATCGGCTCCGCTGAGGTCTGTCCCTCTGAGATCGGCTCCGCTGAGGTCTGTCCCTCTGAGGTTGGCTCTGGTGAGGTCTGTTCCTCTGAGATCAGCGCCACTGAGGTTTAGCCCACTGAGTTTTGACCTACAAAGTTTTGCCTCACACAGTTTTGCTCCAGTGAGTATTACCCCTTCAAGGTTAACTTCACTAAGGTCTACAAAGCTCAGGTTAGCTTCACTGAAATTGGCCTCACTGAGGTCTATCCCTTTAAGGTTTTTTGCCGCCTCAAGGTTGGCTTTGCTAAGGTTTGCCCCACTGAGCTTTGTGCCTACAAAGTAGGTTCCTTTAAAGTTTGCCTCAGTAAGGTTTGCTCCACTAAGATCTAGCCCACTAAGGATTTTTTCACTGAAGTTGGCTTTACTGAGGTCTAGTTTGGCTTCTGAGTTGTTTGTCTTTGAAATCCAAACAAATTTTCCAAATAGAGTAATATACCTCATCGGCTATCTACCTCAAGCAATTTTGCTTCTTCATTTGCCGCAGCATAGCGTATTGTTACATCTGGTAACAATGTCAGTAGAGAAAATACAATGGTGCTCATTACTAACAAAGATGGGATAATCAAGCCGATTGAAAAAAAATTGGCTCTCATCAAAATCCAGATTGAATAATCGCGAACAAATTTGTCAGTCTGAGACGGCACCCCGCCTTCTACTGTTCCCTCTCCAGAAGATTTCAAAAATACAGAAAATATCCACTACATCCTACTGCTGCAGCAACAAATATCAGGAAGAAAACGCAATTAGCAACGAGGAAATGAGTTGTTATCCTCTCCAAAAGAAAAGGGAGGAAGTAGACAGGCAAAAATCTAAAACTCTTGCCTTGAATGGCCGTTTTTCCGCCTGCACTAAACACGAGAAAAAAACTTGATGTTATCGACAATACCGGAATTGGACTGAATGCCAGATGGAGGCAATGGGTCGGCTTTTCATGCCCTCTAAATCTTCAGAAAGCTGTGTCTGCAATGAGCCTGGTCGATTCAGAGGGTGGGGTCAATGACAGTCCCTTAACTGGAGAAGCGTCTAAGCGGGTGAGTTCACTCCCCGCTTGAGACTTCCTCTAGAATCCTTTGTGCTTCAGCCGGAGGAGTGTCAAGTATCCTCTCACCGAAAAATTGTATTCTCCTGACAACTCCTAAGAACGCGTAATCCCACGTCAAGATCTTGCGTGGGATGAGTTAATGCCCTTCGGTGATACTTGTGGCAAGCGACGACTAAACCCGCCGTGACAACGGAAGAATCCGACAACGATGACTTTGAGGCACCATATTAGTTAGATTGGTTGTAGGGTAACAGGGCTTCAGGTGAACTAACTCATCCGGATCAGGTTGCACAGACACTGTATCAATTAGGTGGAATCCTGACTCAAGCCAAGCGAAAAGCGCCAAACTTTTCGAGCCTGTGACCGGATAGTGGAACTTTTTAACACTCCCAATCTCTTAAAGGAATGGGCATCAGGGGCAGCATCCTGTAAAAAAACTCAAACCCCCTGCTGATGAAACCCTTATTTCGTAAGGCATTTACCCATCTACCCGCGAGTAATCGAGGGTCAAACCGACGCGGGAGCGTTGCCCGCCGTCAGGCTTATCGCTTCAAGCGATATTCTCTAGTCTTACTATTAATACTCAGCTGCATAGTCTCCATCGGATTGACAACCACCCTGGCGACAGCTCAGAGTGAGTCTCCAGAGTCTCCTCAACCTTCCCCTTCAACGGAGACACTGCGAGAAAGCAATGTTAACGAGAGGAAAGAGAGAACCCCTCCAGATACACCACAGCCGAACCCCCCCGTCAAAGGACCTCAGGCTGCCGCCCCGACCGCTGGTGAGCCATACATATTAGAATTCAACCGCAGCCCCGTTGTTGGTACCCGCTTTAGCTTGAAGGGCATCTACGACGAATCTCGGCTCGGCTTTACCCGTCCCCGTGACTGGCAGATCAAATCCATCAAAGCCCAGATCCGCTATCGGCATTCGCCAGCACTCTATGCCACGCGCTCGAATCTGACCATTCTAGTTAACGGCGCTAGCGTCAGTAGTATCCCGCTCAACCGTAAAGACGGCGAAATCGGTACTTCGACGTTCGATGTGCCGCTCTCGCTGCTTCAGAACTATAACGAAATTACCATTGGGGCGCTGCAAAACAACTCCCCCACTTGTACTCAAGATCCCTATGACCCTTCCCTATGGACGGAGATCCTGCCCGATTCAAAAATTACATTTGACTTCAAGCCCCAACCCGTTGCTCTAGACTTCGGTAGCTTTCCCTACCCAGTCTTTGACGAACTCAGCTTATTTCCCAATCAGCTGGCTTTCCTGCTGCCTGCCAAAGTTGACCAGACTTGGCTAACCGCAACAACTCGCTTGCAAACCGCCTTAGGGCGATTGGCTGATTTCCGCCGCCTGGATACCCGCGTCGTCAAAACTCTTGATGAAGTCGGCAAGAACGTTCCACGAACGGCTCCTGCTGAGCGGTTGGTGGTGATTGGGACGCCTGAGCAGCAGCCAAGCCTGAAGTCGCTCAGCCTGCCAATGTCTTTGGCAGACAATAAGATACTCGATAGTGAGAAGAAACCCTTGCCACCCAATGTCGGGGTGTTGATGTTGACCACCAGCCCGGATAAGAAGAGTCCAGTGCTGGTGGCAACGGGCAATGGTTCAGAGGGCGTCGGCAAAGCTGTACAGTTTTTGGTACAGTTCAAAGACCGCCAGATTGGTACGGGTCAATCCATCATCGTCAAAGATCTCACCCTGGTGCCTTCCCCGCCGCCTCGCGACTGGCCAGGGTATTTGCCACTCTCTGAGTCCTTCAAACTGAGCGACCTCAAGACTCGCAACAATAAACCCTTTCAAGATGTAACGGTTCGGGGTTCTGATTCCCCGCCGATTGAATTTGACTTCCGATCGCTACCCGATGATCAGCTTGGGCAGGGTAACTCAATGACCCTGCGTTACAGCTATGGTCCGCAAATTAATGCCAAAACCTCATTAGTGGAAGTGAAGCTGGATGGGGTGGCGCTTGTCGGCAAACGACTCACTTCAATCGATGGCGGAGCCAAAGAGTCGCTGAATGTTCCCCTACCCGGAGACTTAATCAAACCAACCTCCAAAATCCAGGTCGATTTTCGACTCGATGCACGGGAACGTCGCTCCTGTAGCCGGGTAACCGATCAACAGCTCTGGGGTACCTTGCATGCTGATACGAGTTTTAATCTAAAGCGGGCAAACCTTGTTCAGCTGCCAGATCTCAAGCTGCTACAGTACGGTTTCCCGTTTGCGGCTCCTCAGGATTTATCGAATACAGCGATTGTTTTGCCCAAGGACCCCTCACCCAGCGATGTGACGACCTTACTCGAGTTCAGCAAGAGACTGGGACGACTCAGCAAAGCGGACTCGGTTCAGTTAGGCGTTTACACCGCAGATGCGTTTCCCAAAGAACTCAAAGAGAAGCGCCAGTTGGTGGGAATTGGTACTCAAAAGAATTTTCCTTTCCCAGAGGCGTTACAGTCGGGTGACTTTGCTCTGAAGGATAACCTTACCCGCCAGCGGAGCAAAAGTGAGATTCAGCCGTCGCCCGCTAATGATGGCGTCGTTAAGGAAATGATCTCGCCTTGGAATAAGGAGCGAGTGCTACTAGCCCTAAGTGGTCAGACAGAACAAGGCTTAGAGCAAGTGCAAAGCTTGTTTCGTCAAGACCCCTTATTCTTCCAAATCAAGGAAGATACCGTGCTCATCAGTGCCAATACAGCTCAGCCCGAAGCCAACGATCCAAATGCCTATAACCTTGAGTTTTTACAGCGTGAACCGAAGCGTCAAATCGATAAAGCACCTCTGCCAAATCAGTTTTTCCGATTCTTTGCAGGGAATTGGTTCATGTTGGCACCCGCGATCGTGGCGTCAACGCTCATTCTTTATGGCGTTGTCCAGCTGTATCTCAAGCGGATTGCAGGTCAGGAGAAGTAACAAATAAAGGCTGAAGGATGAAAAATCCTTCTGTTCATCCAAGGACAGAAAGAGTTCTGAACTCTCACCCACTTAATTACCACCAAAGAGTGAGGTGGGAGTCTCTAACCCAACAGTGTTCAGTTTTCATACTTCATACTTCACACTTTATACTTTAGATGACAAGTACATCCTCAAAAGTAAGAGAGAAGCCAAGTCGTAGGCGGTTTTGGATTCAACCCGTGCAGCGTGAGAGAATGGCGAGCCTGCTTGTCGATCGCATACCTCATGCGTTTGACCAGGGTTTAAAGTGGCTATCAAGCGGTCAGCTGCTGTTGCTGATTGTGTCGCTGGCCTTGCTATTAACGCCACTGATCACCGCACGCCCAGCGATTTGGCAGCAGGGGGTAATCGGGGCGCTGCTGATTGCGGTGGGACGCTTCGTCCTACAGATGGAAGATCACAAGCCCGGTAAAAGAACAAGTGAGTATCTTCACTTGTTTTTGATTTTACTGAGTCTTACCGCCACGATGCGGTATATGTATTACCGCATCAACTACACCCTAAACTTCGATGACTGGATTAACGGGACGTTCAGTTTTTTGTTGTTTGCAGCGGAACTTTATGCGATTGCCACGCTGCTACTCGCCTACTTTCAAACGCTAAAAATCAAAGACCGCCAGCCAATTGATCTGTCCCTCTATCCCCAAGACCAGTGGCCGACAGTTGATATCTATATTCCGACCTATAACGAAGATGTCGAGATTGTCCGCAAGACAACTCTATGCGCCCTAGCACTCGACTATCCAGCGGACAAAAAACAAGTTTATGTCTTGGATGATGGTCGAGCTGAGAAATATAAAGCACGTCGCGAACAGTTACGTAAAATGTGCGAAGAACTCGGCGCGACGATGCTGACGCGGGACAATAACGACCATGCCAAAGCGGGGAATATCAACACGGCCTTTCATCACACTGATGGCGAGTTGGTGCTAATTCTTGACTGCGACCACATGCCTGTCAAACATTTTCTGATGGACACGGTCGGCTTCTTTTTTAACCCGAAAGTGGCCTTTGTACAGACACCTCACTGGTTCTATAATCCTGACCCGTTTGAGCGTAACCTCCTGACGCAGGGAAAAATTCCTGTGGGGAATGAACTGTTTTACAAGGTGCTGCAAAAAGGCAATGACTTCTGGAATGCCGCTTTCTTTTGTGGTTCTGCCGCGGTGATTCGGAAAGAGTATGCGCTCGAAATTGGGGGAATTGCGACAGAAACGGTTACAGAAGACTGCCACACGGCTTTCCGTCTGCATTCGTTGGGCTATGAGTCGGTCTACTACGACAAGATTATGGTGGCGGGTCTTGCGCCGGAGAAATTCTCGGCCTATGTGGGTCAACAAGTCCGTTGGGCACGGGGTATGGCTCAGATTCTGCGACTGGAAAACCCGCTGATCAACCCGAAACTGAATCTGACGATTCCGCAGCGGCTGTGCTACTTCAGTGCGACATCGCACTTTTTTTACGGGTTTCCCCGGTTGATGTATGCGATCGCTCCTACCCTATTTTTATTGTTTGGCATCAACTCGGTTAAAGGTCTGGGGCTAGAAACGTTGTTCTGTGCTCTGCCTCACATTATTCTGTCGATGCAGACCAACCACATCCCCTACAAGCACGTTCGTTTCTCGTTCTGGAATGAGATTTTCGAGTTTGCCATGTCATTCCAGTCGGGAATTGTCACGATTTTAGCCCTGATTAACCCCAAACTCGGTTCGTTTAATGTCACGGATAAAGGGATCTCAGTAACCAAGCGAAGCTTTGACTTTGATTCGGTGCGGTACCTGGTGATCATCAGTGCCATTGCCACAGCGTCTTTGCTGGCTGTACCCTTTTGGCTGTTGCTCTCACCCGAGGATACCCAAGCGGTCTTGATCAATGCGCTGTGGTGCATTTATAACTTGCTGTTGCTTTTAGCCGCCTGTCTGGTTGCCTTCGAGCAACCCCAACTGCGTCGGTCGCACCGTCTGCCTCGGAAGTTGACGGCGGTGATTCATGGTGGCGGCTTAAGTTGGACTGGTCAAACCGTCGATGTGAGTGAAAGCGGGACCCAAATTATTCTGGATGAATGGCCTAACATCCCCGATGAAATCAAAGTCGAGGTGGTGGGAGACTACGGCGCACGAGCGCTGCTTTCAGGTCGAGTGATTCGCGCGATCGCCACGAGTAAACTTCAAGCTAGACTGTTCATTGATTTTGTCAATCCCACCCGCTCTCAGTTAGATGATCTGAGCTTAGTAATCTATTCTGACGTGAAGGAGTGGTACTCCCAGACGCGTACTGAGACCGACAATCCCATCGAATCGCTGAAGTTCATTGCTACTAGTATCAAACGCGTCTTCCGTGAATTTCGACCAGCAACCGGAGAAAAAGTCCGCAAAAAAGTGAATGCCTTTGCACAGCTTTACTGGGAAGGTTGGGAAGGTCACTCCTATACAGGAAAAGTAACAGAAATCGGGACACAGGATGTCAGGGTTGAATTAGAGGGCAGCGAGATTTTCAATCTAGAGACTATGCAGCAAACTCAACCGCTAATCGGTTTACTGCTAACTCAAGAGGCGGATGATCCACAGCCTGCTAGTTTGTTGGCTCAGGTTGAAACGATAGAAGAGCTGGATACAATTCCCAACCGAGCACACTCCGAACAGCACACCCAAACCACTGACGTGCGAATTGCCATTGAGTTAAGTTTCCCAGAGTCATTAAAACGACAGCAGCAGGCCAAAATTCAACGGCTTTTAAAGACGCTTGAATGAGGCGCTTATTTACCCCCAAGGGAACTGGGTTTAAGAGGTGTTAGGTGTTAGGTGGTAGGTGTTAGGTATTTGTGGAGATTTGCCTACTAAGCTGATGTGCAAATAAACTTGCATCTTTAGTTAATCGTTTTAGTCATTAGTCACTAGTCATTAGGAAAATCCAGGCTCTATA